>JAGLXI010000033.1 GCA_023132995.1 Candidatus Zixiibacteriota bacterium
GCCAGACGGGACTTGTTGCGATCGACGTTTTTCTTGTGGATCAGATGACTCGACGCTGCGCGGTCCATCAGGGAGACTACATGCCGATACTTCGGAGCGGCTTCCTCTTTACTTGTCATGGCGCGCAATTCTTTGATGGCCGCTCGCAGTTCCGAGCGCGCGGCCCGGTTCCTCAGCCGTTGTTGCTGTGACGTCCGAACTCGTTTTTCGCACGATTTATGGTTTGGCAATCAAAAACCCTTTCAGTATCATTTGTGCAACATAGACTGTAAGTATATATCGGCGGTTCGGGTTTGTCAATAAATAGGGTCAAGAAAAGCTCGTTTATAGCCTCGGCAGGAACGGTCTCCGGGGCGACGGCGTTCTCGCGGGTTCTTGGCCTGCTCAGAGAGCAGGTCATGGCCTACTTTTTCGGGGCCGGCATGGCCACTGACGCATTCGTCACGGCCTTTCGGGTTCCCAACCTGTTGCGCGACATGTTTGCCGAGGGAGCGCTGTCATCCGCCTTCGTGCCGATCTTCAAGGACAAGCTGGTTCGTACTTCCGAGGAAGATGCTTTCCGGCTCGCTAACGTTGTCGTTACGTTCATCCTGTTGCTGGTGGGTCTAATTGTCATTCTCGGTATCGTGGCCACGCCCGCGATCATTTTCATTTCGGCTAACGGGTTCACCGATTCCCCGGAGAAGTTCGACCTTACTGTGGACCTCACCCGGATAATGTTCGTCTATCTGCTTCTGGTCTCACTTTCGTCACTGGTAATGGGCATGCTGAACTCATTCGGCCGTTTTGGCGTTCCGGCCCTGTCACCGGCCATGTTCAACTTGGGGGTCGTCCTGACGGTGGTCATCCTGTACGAGCATTTCCAGCAGCCTGCCTACACGCTGGCTGTTGGCGTCGTCATCGGCGGCGCGGGCCAGCTTTCGATACAGCTTCCTGCCCTGTGGCGGACAGGCTACCGTTTTCGCCCGCGGCTGGACTTCCTCGACGAGGGACTCAAGAGAGTGGTCAGACTGATAACGCCGATGATCGTGGGTCTGTCGGCGGGACGAATAAATATCCTGGTCAACACGCTGCTGGCGTCGTTTCTCCTTGAAGGCTCCATCTCGTATCTGAACTACTCGTATCGCCTGATGCATTTCCCGTTAGGCGTGTTTGCGGTTGCCCTGGGAACAGTGACGCTGCCGCGCGTATCCGAGATGGCCAGCCGCAACGACATGAAAGGGTTGAGCCGCGCCTTTTCTGAGGCGATCGGTCTGAACATGCTTGTGGTTGTGCCGTCTGCGGTCTGTCTGGCCCTGCTGGGCCGGGAGATCGTTGATCTGATCTACCACTGGGGCGCCTTTTCGGACGCCAACGCCGCTAACACGAGTCTGGCCCTGTTGCACTATTCATACGGACTGATCGGCTTTGCGGCGGTGCGTGTCACCGTGCCGTTCTTTTACGCTTTTGGAGATTCCAAGCTGCCGATGAAGATTTCGATGTTCTCGGTCTTTATCAACTTAGCCCTGTACTACCCGTTGATTGTCATTCTGGATTTTGCAGGTTTAGCCGCGGCGACTTCAATAGCCGGCCTGGTGAACTTCTCACTGCTGGCCTACTACCTGCGTTTCAAGCAGGTGTACGTTGAGTATGGAAGGCTTGGGCTGAGTTTCGTACGTATGGGGCTGGCCGCGCTGCTGGCTTTCTACGCCGCTCGCCTGGTCCCCTATGGCATCAGTTCCGGCCGGGGGGTGCTGCTGGACCGTCTCGTCGATCTTGGGGTGCCAATGCTGGTCGGGGCACTGCTTTACCTGCTGTTGTGCCTGGTTTTTCGCGTGCGGGAGGTAACGGCGATATTCAGTTTATTTGGGAGCAGAAAGAAACCCTAAGGGATAGATGACCCGCAAGTATCCAAGTGTCTTTCTTCTGGCATTTGTGGTGCCGGGAATAGCGTTAGCTGATTGTTCCCGCCTGCCGTCCGAGTACTTTCTGCTGCTGGCCCTTGTGTCCTGCCTTGCCGGTTTTGCTGCGTTGCAGCGCCATTGCGGGGTAGCGGCCCTGATGCTGGGTCTCTCTTTTGGTTCCATCTCTGGTTTTCACTACGCTATAGAACACTATGACATGGGTCCCAGCCATCTTGAGAACCTGCTGGATGATGGGCATGTGTATCAAATCTACGGGCAGGTGTCCGACTGGCCCGAGTTGACCCGGTCAGGGACCGAAATCAAAGTGCGGCTGGACTCGCTCAGTTCAGACGTCACCCGGTCCGCTCAAGGCTCCATTCTGCTGAAGGTCTCCGATTCCAGCACCGCGCTGCAGCGGGGAGACCGGTTGAAATTTAAGGGACGAATCTACTCGATCAAGGGCAGCCGCTGGCCGAGCGGTTTTGACTACCGACGTTACCTGAATCTTAAGGGCGTATTCGGAATCACCTACTTGCCGACACTGAACAGCGTTCGTCTGGACACGAAAGGTCGCTCGACGCTGCACGGACTGATGGACCGCCTGCGGTCTGCCATGACGGCGAGCTTCCGGCGCAACGTATCACCCGTTGGGGCTGCCCTCGCAAGCGGTTTCCTGATCGGGGAGATTCGCCATATCCCGCCTGACGTCTACCAGTGGTTCCGTGATTCCGGGACACTTCACCTGCTGGCTGTCTCTGGCTCGAATGTGGCGCTGGTAATCCTGTTTGTGATTGTTATCGTGCGGCCGTTTTCACTTTCGCGCCGGTACCGGGCGGCAATCCTGTGCGCCGTTGTTTTCATCTTTACCCTTCTGTCGTACGGGGAACCATCGGTGGTCAGAGCGTCCATCATGGCCGTCCTGGTGATCGCGGCCGGGCTGGTGGGGAGGCGGTACGATCTCAACCAGATAATCGGTCTGACGGCGTTGATCATTCTCCTGTGGGACCCGGCCCAGTTGTATGACGTTGGCTTTCAGCTGTCGTTTGTGACAGCCTGGGGGTTGATTCTGGCCGTCCCCCGAGTGGGTCGTTTTTTCGAAGCCCATCGCCGTCGAACATGGTACCGCTGGCTGGTGTTTCCGCTTATTGTCACGACAGTGGCGCAGATCTGCTCCGCGCCGCTCATCGCATTGTATTTCCAGCGCATTCCCGTCATTTCTCTCCTGGCAAACCTTGTCATAGTGCCGCTGGTGTCGGTGGCCGTGGTCGGCTCACTGGTGCTGCTGCTGGCGGACCTGGTCTTGCCGGTGGCGGGAGCCTTTGTCGGGTCGCTGCTCAATTACCTGTTCAACGCAGTCCTTTTCGCCCTGGAGCAATTCGGTGGCGAAGGTATCCACGTATACCAAACCGGTAATCTGCCCGTGACGGCTACCATTGCGGCTTATGTATTTTTGGTGCTGCTGATCTTTGCGTTGACAACGAAGGCCTTGCGGAGAGCTCTGGTACTGCTGGTTCTCGTATCGGTGAACGCCCTCCTGCTGACTCATCTGCTGCTTGGCGGGAACGAACGTGACAGAACGCGGCTGCACGTGTTCTCCGTCCCCGGGGGACTGGCGTCGGTCATCTCACGCCCGGAGGCTCGAGAGGGTGACCTGCTGATCACGTCTCTCGTGGGTAGGCAGTACCCCGTCGATGAGAGGATTCTCGCCCCAGCCCTGAGAAAGATAGGTGTTGACCGGATCGGTGCCTTCATTGTCCAGTGGGCCGAGTACTCTGCCATTGATGACCTGCTGCGGTTGGCCAGAGACTACGGCGCTGTCCGCGTTCACGTGGCGACTGGTATCAGAAACAGCTTCATGGATGTAAACAACTTTCAGGGAATCCTGGCTGACAGCGTGGATATTGTCGGCTTCGCTCCATCAGATGACAATACGCTGATCGAAAACGGCGGCTACCACGCCGGTACCGGTTGTCTGCGCGCCGAGGTCGGGCCGGTGACCGTTCTATGGACCGGCGAGCCTGCGGCCGGGCTGCTTCGCCGAGCGAGCGCCCGGCAGCAGACGGTGCTGGTGGTTGATCGTCCCTTTCGGCCCTGCCAATCTGACTTTGCCGAGCTGGCCGAGGCCGGTTGTTCGGCAATCATCTGTTCAGAAATTGAACAGTGCCCGCGACCTGACGACAGCAAAGCGACCGGCTCTCCGGATGATAGCGCCCGGCCCGATTTCGTGATCGACCTCACCCGGGTCGGTGCAACGCTCGTAACGCTGTACGACGACCCGTCCCGCTACGTTGCCGTGACGCCTTTGCCTTGATTTTCGCCTTAAGTTCCAGTCCTTTTCCCCGATACATAGGGATATACCAGTAGTGTGGGAGAAGTGAGCCCTAACTCGTTCTGAGGTAACAGGAAGTGAGTCTATCCGGCAATTTACAAACAGTCTCCTTTCCCGATATCCTGCAGCTTTTGGCGACGGGGAAGAAGACGGGCGTTCTCGAATTAAAAACCAGCACGCGTCAGAAGGAAGTAGCCTTCAAAGACGGCAACATCGTCTTCGCATCGTCGGTGAACAGCAGTGAGGATCTGCTTGGCGCCACGCTTCTGCGGCGCGGCCGTCTTTCCAAGGCGGACCTGGAGCGGGCGATAGCCATGCACAAACAGACCGGTCGTCAGCTGGGGACTACTCTGATCGACCTGAATCTGTTCGACAAGGAGGAAATCGTCGCCTGCCTCAAGCTCCAGATAGAGGAGATCGTGTACAATCTTTTCTCCTGGCGCGAAGGGGATTTCCTTTTCCGCGAAGGAGAGGAGCCCCGTAACGCACCCTTTCAGATTGAACTGAACACCATGAATGTGATCATGGAGGGGACCCGTCGCATCGACGAATGGATGGAGATTCAGAAGGTGCTGCCGCCTGACGACGTCCTGATGGCGATGTCGCCGTCGCCGAAAATCAACCGCCAGGAGATCACGTTGTCGCTGGATGAATACCGGGTGTTATCACTGATAAACGGCGAGCGCACTCTCCCGGAACTGATCAGCCTGTCTCCCATGGGGGAGTTTGTTACCTGTCGCGCCATCTACAAGCTGATAACGACCAAGCTGGTCGAAACGGCGGGCACCCGCGATATGGAGGAAGTGGAACGGGAAGACGAAGAAGAGATCATTCTGTCTATTGTTTTTCATCTCTACAATCGGTGCTTCTTCCGCATCAGGAGCTTAGTGGAATCGTATCTGGGTGACGGTAATTCCCGCTTCGGCGCTTTCGTGGCGCAGTATCGAAGCGGCCTGCTCACCTATTTCCCCGGCTTGGAACCTTCGTCCGAGTTGGCGCCTTCACTCGACAAGTTCCTTGCCACGGTTCGGGCGCTGCCGCCGGCTTCAAGATACCATCATTTGATGCGCGCCCTGGAGGAGATGCTCAGCGAGCAACTGGAGTTCGTATTCCGTCTGCTTGGACTGAAGGTGTATGGACGGGCCGTGACCGGCGTGAAAAAAGAGATATCGGAACCTTTGGCGGTAAGGCGCGAGTTGGTTCAGCGGTTTGGTGTCGATGATAACTTCTATCGGACCCTGAAGCGTGCCGATAGAGTGGTCAGGTCGATAAGAGGATAACAAGAGGTCGATGATATGAAAAAGATAGCAGTACTTCCGGCATTGCTGGTTCTGGCCGGTGCCGGGTCGGCGCAGGCAGCCAATTTCGCGGTCATCAAAAGCCCGCCCACACTCCTGAACTTCCTGATTCTGATTGTCGCGGTGGTCTGCATGGCCGGTTCCCTGAAGGTAGTGGAGCTGATTCGCGGGGGAATATTGAGCAAGTCCTGGCAGCTCTTCCTGGGTGGTTTCGCCGTGCTGACGCTGGCGCAACTGGCCACCTTGTTGAATGCCCTTGAGATCGTGAACCTGCCGTCGTTTGTCGTACCCGCACTGCTGATTCTGATGGCGGGGCTGTTCCTCTACGGCGTCCATGAGGCCAAGCGGACTCTCGGCTGAAGGAATTGTTTTTGGTTGATTCGATTGTATGAGGCTCCTATGCTTTTATGTTAGCCTGTTTTCCGATACAGGTCAACGAGTTGGTGAGCCCCAGACTATAGAAACACTGGTGATCGATGCCTGCTGAGATTGACGAACGAATCGCGAAGTGCCAGAAAATTCTGGATGGGGATCCCAATTCGCAGATTTTTGCCGCTCTGGCTGAGGCCTATCGAAAAAAGGGGAACCTTGAGAAGGCCTTTCGTATTTGCCAGAACGGACTGAAAATTAATTCGACGTACGGGTCCGCGCACGTTGTTATGGCCAAGATCAATCTCGACCGCGGTCTCTATGACTGGGCCGAGGCTGAGGCCGGCAAAGCGGCCGAGATTGACGGCTGGACGCGGGCAACGGAACTGCTCCTGGCCGAGATTCACATCTACAAGGGAGAGTTCTCGCCCGCGATCAGGTTGCTGAAGAGACTGCATGCCGGCGATCCCGACAACAGCCAGATTACAAAGCTTCTGGATATCGCTCGTCAACTCCCGCTGCAGCAGGCACAGGCAATGGGGGAAGCCACCTTCGTCGAGAGACCGGATACCGGGGAGCCGGCCGGAGGCGATCAGCAGGTCAAAAGCGTGATTCCACCGGCCGCTGCAAGTGCCAGTCAGATTCTCGAGCAAAGCATCACCATTCGGGGAATTGACGGTGCCCTGTTCGTCAATTGCGAAGGGCTTATGGTCGAGTCGCAGTGGACGATGCAGATGGATGCAAACGCTTGCGGCGCGATTGTGGGCGATATCGGTGAGATGCTTAACAGGGAGTTAGTCCGGAGTTGTTTCGGTGGGGTTCACACAATCCTGATTGAAACCGGGGACCTTATTTTCTATGTGGTCAGGGGAACAGAAGGGATGTTCCTCTTTGTCGCCAACACCTCGACCAATCTGGGAGCCTTGAGAATGAAACTGGAAGGCTTACTCAGCAAACATCTTCAACAGGGAACTGAGGGCTGAAGGATGGAAATCACAGCACGCACAACGCGCCAGATCATATTGTTCTCAATGCTTCTGGTGGTGGTTCCGATGGTGGTATTCCCCGAGCGGTTCGGTCTTAGTCTGGCTCGAACCTCGCTCATCAACATCCTGTACGAAGCGGTTTTCTATGGCGTCGTCTGTTATCTTTTCAGTCGCACGGCCACGCTTCTGCAACTTGTTCAGGTGACCGGGCTGTGCCTGATCTACCGCATGGCTGCCGGGGCGCTTTTCGGTTTCACGATTTCCGCCATGTATTCGATGGATCTTGGCGTGTCGCTGTCGCTGGGTATGTCAGGCTATTTGCCGACAGTTCTCTTGCAGATTGTCGCCACACCCTTTGTGTTAAGACCGGTCGCGATTCAGCTTGTCTCCACACCGCTCGTACGCCGTGCGGCGCCTCCACCGACAGAGATCGCCGAATCGGGTCATACGGGAGGAACCACCATAGCCGTTTCCACGAAAAGAGGCGTGAGTCGAACGGATTCTCAGGCGTCGCTTGAGATGACAGCCGCCGATACGGAGCTCCAAGTGGAGACTCTGTCGGAGACCACTGTCACCGGCGGCAACGGGTTTGAGCGCGCCACCCGGTATATCGGCGAAGACACTTCGGTGCATCTGGCCGCGGTAGTGGATTTCGAGGGGTTGCTGCTGGGTCACTTCCAGCGCGGTGACGCGGTGGCCGAAGACTGGGCGCCGTATGCCCTTCTGGTGCGCGAAGCTAACCGGGGGGTGCTCCATCGCGCCGGTTGGGGTGAGCCGGAATCGGTCACGCTGGCGTTGACCGACCGGCGAGTGGTCGTGACGTACGATAAGACCTTCTGTCTCCTCGTCGTTGCCGACCCGCAGATGGATGATTTTGTGAAGATCAGGATCAGGCAGGGCCTGGAGATAGTGAGAAAGTACATTGCTGAACGCTACGGCGACAGCTTGGTCGGAAAAGCGGAGAAAACCTATGTATGATGTACTCAGTGATCTGAATAAGACCTCGGGCATAACCGGCTCGATGGTGGTCGGCAACGACGGTATTGTCATTGCTGCCGACTTGGGGGCCGATCTTGACGGTGACACGGTGGGGGCGCTGGCGGCGTCGATAACCACCAACATTCAGAGGTCGCTGGACCGCCTGAATACTCATCCGCTCAATCAGGTGACTATAGAGGCTGAGAACGCCAAGCTGTTCTTCGCCGAGGCCGGCCCGGGCATTCTCGTCGTAACTGCCGAGAAGGCCGTGAACATCGGTCTCATTCGGCTGGAAATCAAGAATGCTGTGGGAAAACTCCGGTTGGTCGGATAGATGTCGCCTGGGAAATTGTAGGATTATAGCGTATGGTGTCAATAAACTACTCGTCGCGGGAGGTCTGCTGCAAGATCGTCTATTACGGTCCGGGGCTTTCGGGAAAAACAACGAATCTCCAGTACGTGCATGCCAAAGTCCCCGGCAACACCCGTGGAGAACTGATATCTTTGGCGACGGAGGCCGATCGCACTCTCTACTTTGACTTTCTGCCGATAAACATCGGCACCATCAACGGCTTTGCGGCCAAGTTCCAGTTGTACACCGTGCCCGGACAGGTCTACTACAATGCTACTCGCAAGTTAGTCCTGCGCGGTGTCGACGGGATTGTGTTTGTCGCCGACAGTCAACCGGACAAATTGGATGAGAACATCGAGTCACTTGTGAACCTTGAGGAAAACCTCGTGGAATACGGTTATGACATCGACGACCTTCCCGTTGTCATCCAGTACAACAAGCGCGACCTCCCCGGCGTGATGCCGGTCCAGGAATTGAACGCCAGGTTAAATAGAAAAGGCTGGCCGACCTTCGAGGCCTCGGCGACCGTCGGCAACGGTGTCTTCGGCACTCTTAAGCTCATCATTAAGCTGGTGCTGGACAAGGCCAAACAAACCAGCGCCCCCGAGCCGCCGCCGGTCGCGTCCCCAAAGGAAACCGTGGGCATTTCCTCGGGGCCGGTCGCGCCCGTTACTGCTGCACCGACCGGGACAGTGTCACCGGCCGCCGCCGCGTCACCGAGTCCTGAGCCCCAGCCACCCGCGGAGGTGGTCGGTGACAAGGATGAGTCCGGCACGGTATCGCCACCACAGGTCATGCCTGAAGGACAAGCGGACGGCTATCGCCCCTACCCGGGTGAACGGCAGGTCGAGTCTGCTTCGAAAAAAATCTCTACCAGCAGTTTTGCACCCACCCGCAAGAACGAGTCGGAAGAAGCTGCTCTGGGTAAAAACGTAGTAAAACCCGAAGATGACGGCCAGGAGGCCACCCCCTCCCGTATGTCAACGCCTACTATGGCGCCGCCGCTGCGGCACCGTGGCGGCACCAGGAAACGGGGCTTTTTCAAGCGTCTATTTGGCGTCAGATAGGAAGTCAGGAGGATGAGATGACCGATGATTCGTTGATAATCTATGAGGAAGAGATCAAGCAAATCGAATCCCTCATGTCGAAAATGCTGAAGGGGGCCGAAGCCAAATGCGCGCTGCTGGTTGATAAAGACGGGCATCTTATCACCCGCCAGGGTTTCACACAATCCCTGGATACCACTGCACTGGCGGCGTTGCTGGCGGGTTCATTTGCGTCCACGAAAGAAATTGCCCGCCTCGTGGGGGAGCCGGAGTTTTCGGTGTTGTTTCACCAGGGCAAGAAAGACCACATTCACATGTCGCTGGTGGGCGAGCGCTCCATCCTGGTGGTCATTTTTGATGAGCGCACGACGATCGGAATGGTTCGCCTCTACGCGCGGGAGACGTCGGTGGAACTGGCAAAGATATTCCTGCAGGTCAAGGACGGCTCGCGCTCCCAACCAGAGGCGGGTATATCCAGCGATTTCGCCGACATGGCCCAGGACAAGCTGGACGATATCTTCCAGGATTGAAACAACGGGGCGATTGAAGTGAGTTCGATCGCCCTTTACTGACAAACGGTAGGCAACTTTGGCTGACTGAGTAATGTCTGTAGAATTAGGGGAGATGCTGGTCAAGGCCGGCATCATCACGCCGGAACAGGCCGACGAGGCACTAACCCACTCCAAAGAGAAGCACGAGAAGTATGAGACGGCGCTTGTGCGCATCGGCGCCGTGGAGTCTGAGGATGAGGTTGCCAAGTTCGTCGGCAAACATCTGAAAATCGGTGCCCTGCGGCTCAGCGATATCGAGCTGAACCCGGAAGTCGTTAAGCTGATTCCCCTGGACATTGCCCGCAAGTTCAAAGTCATCGCCATCTCCAAACTCAGCCGGATGTTGCTGGTGGCCATCAGCGATCCCAACAACATCTATGTTCTGGATGCGATTAAGTTCATTACCGGCTGCACTGTTCAGCCCGTGATCTCCCCCGAGAAGGCGATCGAGAAGGCAATTGAGACCTACTACACCGACGAAGGCGGTTTGTCCGAAATCGTCAAGGGACTCGAAGACGATCCCGATCTCGAGGTGGTCTCCGCCGACGAGGAAGGCCCCAGCGAAAGCGACCTGCTCTCGGCCATCCAGGACAAGCCTCTGGTCAAGCTGGTCGATTCCATTCTCAGCGACGCCATCAGGATGGGGGCTTCGGATATCCATCTTGAGATGTACGAGCAGCGAATCCGCGTCCGCTACCGTATCGACGGCGACCTGCGCGAGATGGCGCCGTTGCCCTTCAAGTATCGAGCAGCAATTGTCTCTCGTGTCAAGATCATGGCTGAGCTGGATATCTCTGAGAGGCGGCTGCCGCAGGACGGCCGCATCAAACTGAAGATAGCCGGGCGAACGGTCGACCTGCGCGTGTCGGTGCTGCCGACCATGTTCGGTGAAAAAGTGGTGATGCGAATCCTCGATCCGAGGGCCCTCCAGGTCGACATGACCAAGTTAGGTTTCCGGGAGCCCGACCTGAAGAAATTCGAAAAAGCCATCCATCTTCCTTTTGGCATCATCCTGGTTACGGGCCCCACCGGTTCGGGCAAGACGACCACCCTGTATTCGGCGCTCAAGCAGATCAACACCATCGATGTCAATATCATGACCGCTGAAGATCCCGTTGAGTTCAACTTCGACGGCATCAACCAGGTGGCGGTGAAATCGGATATCGGTCTGACGTTCGCGGCGGCGCTGCGCTCCTTTCTGCGTCAGGACCCGGATGTGATCATGGTCGGTGAAATTCGTGACTCCGAGACGGCTGAGATCGCCATACGGGCGGCGCTGACGGGACACTTGGTATTCTCCACTCTGCACACCAACGACGCCCCGGGGTCGATCACGCGACTCATGGACATGGGCCTGCCGTATTACCTGGTGGCTTCGGCCACCAAGCTCATTATGGCTCAGCGTATGATGCGCAAGATATGCCAGACCTGCAAGGAAGAGACAAATCTCACTAAGGAGCAGGTGGAAAGCCTTGGTGTTCCCAAAGAGCTTCTCAAGAATATTCGCGCTTTCAAGAGTGTCGGCTGCTCCGAATGCAACGACAGCGGACTCGGAGGCCGTACCGGTATCTTCGAGGTCATGCCCGTCTCGCCGGCAGTCGAGCGACTCATCCTCAAACAGGCGTCCGATGTCGAGATCCGCGAGGTTGTCCAGGCGGAAGGAATGTACAACTTGCGCATGAGCGCTGTCGAAAAAATGAAAGCCGGCCTGGTGAGTATCGAAGAAGTTCTGGCAGTGACCTCATCCTCCGAATAACGCCCCCGTAAATCTATTGTCCGGCAACGCCTTGCCGCCACAGCCTGCTGAGATTCCGGTCAAGATTTCGACCCCACTATCCGATATAACTACAAGGTACCCTGCTTCTATTGGTCTGGAAATCATAGTTGGGAGTAAATGATGGTCTCTTTGCTCGAGCTTTTGGAGGAGATGGTGAAGGCCTCAGCTTCAGACCTTCATCTGACGGTTGGGGCGCCGCCGGTTGTGCGGGTGGACGGCAAGCTACAGCGCACCAGCCACGACCTCCTCACAGGTGAGAATACCAAGAAGCTTGCCTACTCCATGTTGAATGAAAAACAGAAGCTCAAGTTCGAGCAGAACTCTGAGTTGGATTTCTCCTTCGGAATTGAACAGATGAGCCGTTTCCGCTGCAACATATTCATGCAGCGGGGCAACGTAGCCGTGGTACTGCGTCAGATTCCCTATGAGATCATGACCTTCGAGCAGTTGGGTCTGCCGCAGGTGGTTGCGGAGTTCGCCAAACTGCCGCGCGGCCTGGTTTTGGTTACCGGTCCGACCGGTTCCGGCAAGTCGACCACGCTGGCCGCCGTGCTGGATAAGATCAACAAGGAAAGGCCGGTACACATAATCACCGTAGAGGATCCTATAGAGTACCTGCACCGACACCAGACGGCGCTTGTCAATCAGCGGGAGGTGTATTCCGACACGAATTCGTTTGCGGTGGCTCTGAAGTACGCCCTGCGTGAGGACCCGGACGTGGTCCTGATCGGCGAGATGCGGGACCTGGAAACAATCGAGTCGGCTTTGGCCATTGCAGAGACCGGTCATCTGGCCTTTGCCACCCTGCATACCAACTCGGCTGCGGAGTCGATCAATCGCATTGTTGATGTCTTTCCCTCCAATCAACAGGAGCAGATTCGCGTTTCCATTTCGTTTTCACTGCAGGCCATCATATCCCAGACGCTCATCCCGAAAATGGGCGGCGGCCGGGTGGTGGCTCTGGAGATCATGGTATGTACGCCTGCTATCCGTGCCCTGATAAGGGATGACAAAGTGCACCAGTTGTACTCTATGATTCAGTCCGGCCAGAAGTACGGCATGAAGACCATGAACCAGTCTCTGGCCGAGTTGTACCTGGCGGGCAAGATCACCATAAACGACGCAATGAACTTCAGTAGCAATTCGCAAGAGTTAGGTGAGATGCTCTCCAAGGAGAAATCGTCGGCGTTTTCATGACGTCACGGCAATGAAAGGAAGAACTAATGCCGGTTTTTGTATACAAAGGAAAGACATTGGCAGGGGCGGCGGTTCAGGGGGAACTCAAGGCACAGAACAAGGCCGATCTGGAACGAGTGCTGCGGCAAAACCGAATCCTGGTGTCGTCGATTTCCAAGAAAGCTCCCGAGCTACAACTGAAGATTGGAACCGGCATCAAGAAGGTTGATGTCTCGCGTTTCACACGCCAGTTCGCCACCATGATTGGAGCCGGTTTGCCGATGGTGCAATGCCTCGATATCCTTGCCAACCAAGTCGAGAACCGGGAACTGGCCAAAATTGTCAATGAGGTAAAGGAGGGCGTCCAGGGCGGAGCCACGCTCAGCGAGGCTCTGAGTCGACATCCCAAGGTCTTCGATTACCTCTACACCAACATGGTTGAGGCTGGTGAGATGGGTGGGGCTCTCGACGCCATCCTGGTGCGGCTGGCCGTCTATCGGGAGAAGGCCGACCAATTGATCCGCAAGGTCAAGGGAGCCATGATTTATCCTTCCGTGATAGCCTTCGTCGCAGTAACCGTCACCATCTGTATGCTTGCCTTTATTGTCCCTGTGTTCGCCAAAATGTTCGGCGGGCTTGGCGCGGATCTGCCGGCGCCGACTATGGTTGTGCTTAAGATCTCAAACTTCCTGAAGGCCAACCTCGTCTATATGTTTTTCGGCGGTCTGGCGCTGTTCGGCGCCTTTCTCTACTGGAAGAAAACACCCAGCGGAGCTCTAATCTTTGACAAAACGCTGCTGGCCACGCCTGTCTTTGGAAACTTAGTGCGCAAGTCGGCTGTAGCTCGATTCACCCGGACTCTCAGTACTCTTCTGGCGTCCGGCGTCTCGATCATTGAATCCCTGAAAATCACCGCCAAGACGGCGGGCAATCTGGTCATCGCCAACGCCATCAACAGGTCAGTGCTGGCAATCGCCGAAGGTGAGACCATTACCGGCCCGCTGAAGGAGTCAGGAGTTTTTCCTCCAATGGTGACACAGATGATTTCGGTCGGGGAGAAGACCGGTGGCCTGGATGATATGCTGAATAAGATCGCGGATTTCTACGATGAGGAAGTGGACGAGGCGGTGTCGGCCCTGACCTCGATTATCGAACCGATTGTCATCGTCGTTATGGGTGTCGTGATCGGCGGTATCATGATCGCCATGTACCTGCCGATGTTCGACATTATCGGCAAGTTATAGCCGTGCCGACGGTGATGAGACCGGTCCTGTAACCCTATGCGGATACGAACGGCGCCCCTGCGGCGCCGTTTGCGTTGTCGACTATGAATGACAGGAAACAAATGACGGGACTCGGATGGTTTCTGCCACTCCGGTTGGCAGCCTTTGTAATTCTGTTCGCGGTGGTTGTATTCCAGGTCGGATACCCCGGCTACCTTCACCTCCCCTTTGTCCTGTACTCATCTTTCACGCTCGGTTTTGCCGTCCTGCTGGCGGCAGGTGGGCGGCTCAGATTGAGTTCCGTCGCCTCTGTCATTATCGCGGCGCATTTTGCTCTTGAGATAGTAGTCGAGTCGGCAGTCGTCTACGGCACCGGCAACGTCAACTCGCAGTTCACGGCACTGTACCTGCTGACGATCGTGGCCGCAGCTCTGGTCTACCGGCTAATCGGAACTCTGATGGTGGCCTCAATGGTTTCAATGGCCTACGCCTTTGTGATCTGGCTGGGGCTGTCTGAGAAAAGCGGCGCCGTGCTGTCTCCCGATGCCTTCAGGTCCATCCTCTCGGCCCAGGACAGTGTCTTCTATTCCATTTTTCTCTATATCCTGATTTTCTACCTGGTGGCTTTCATATCCGGTTACCTGGCGGAACGCTTGAAGGACCGAGATCGCCAACTGGCCGACACCTCGCGTGAGTTGAGGCGGGCCAAACTGGAGACCGATGATATCCTGCGGCATTTGAACTCAGGCCTGCTCACGATCGATGCTTGCGGGCGGATCATATTCTTCAATCCGGCGGCGGAGAGAATACTGGGCTACCGCGAGGAACAGGTCAAAGGCATGCTGTGCAGCGAGGTCTTTGCCGAGCGGATGCCGAACCTGGCCTCAGCCCTCAAGAACGGTATAGCACGCAGCACTCAGCACCCCCGCGATGAGCTTGAGATCACGGACGGCCATGAGAACAATATCCCCCTCGGGCTCTCAACCTCGCCGCTCACCGATGAAGAGGGAGCCACCCGCGGCCTGATTGCCATTTTCTCAGACCTGACCGCGGCCAAACGACTGGAGGCCAAGGTGCGGGCGGCCGACCGCATGGCCGCCATCGGGGAATTGTCCGCCTCTATCGCCCACGAGATAAGAAACCCGCTGGCGGCTATCTCGGGATCGGTTGAGGTCCTCAAAAACGAACTACAACTCGAGGGCGAAAACGCGCAGTTGATGCGTCTCATCGTAAAGGAGTCCCACCGGCTGTCAAAGATTCTCAGCGAGTTCCTGCAATACGCCAGGATCGGCCGTCCGGCCTACAACAAAGTCGAGCTTTGCCACCTGGTAAACGATGTGATCCAGATTCTTCATCATCATCCGTCGTTTCGTGACAACACACAGGTACGATTTGAGACGGATGAGAATATCATCTATGCTGTCGGTGACGAGGACCTCCTCAAACAGCTCTTGTTGAATCTTGCCGTCAATGCCTGCGAAGCGTTCGAAAAGGATGACAATGAACTGACGTTTCGGCTGGTCGTCAACCCCGGCAGCGAGACCATCGAACTGTATGTCCAGGACAACGGACCCGGTGTTCCGCCGGAGAATCTCAAGAAGATCTACCAGCCGTTCTTTTCCACAAAGAAGCAGGGTACCGGGTTAGGCTTGGCGATCGTCCACCGTGTATGTGCGGCCCTGAAACTGAATATCAACATCGACTCCCAAATCGGTGAGGGCACCACTTTCCTTGTAGAGTTAGCACTCTTCCGTCCCGACAGGCCGGAAGCGCTGGTCGCGGAAGCGACCCCGGTCGAAGTTGGCAAGTCCTGAAGTCTCGCGGCGGGGCTTTTTGGCTTGTTTTTGCACCGGGATCGTATAACTTTGCAGTCTTGAATTGACCTGATTGGAGTAGGAATGTCACAGATCAAGAGACTCTGTTTCGCGGCCTTGTTTGCCACGCTGCTGTGGGTGGCCTGTGGTTCGCCCGTAATCTACAGGGGTGACGCAGGTGATCATACCCATGTCGTTGCCAGGGTGGACACGTTCTATGAAGTGACGATGGCACAGCTGTACGATTCCATCTATGCCAGCAAAACCCTCCCACACGGGGGCGTGCTGTCGACCCACGATGTCAAACTGTTCCTGGACAGTATGTTGTGTGACTCGCTGGCCGGCCTTGCCGCCCGCAATGTCAGACTTGGCGACTACTACCAGGATCACCGCATGTACCGGCTGAGGTATCAGAAAGCTCTCTTGCAGACGTTCCTGGACGAGATGATCTATGGCCGGGTGACAGCGGACTCGGCGGAGATACACGACTTCTATCTCAGCCGTCCGGACCTGTTTTCGGTGGATGAACAGGTGCTGCTTTACCATATCCTGGTTTCGCCGGTGAACCTGAAACACGGCCCCGATTCAGCCTACTACTGGTCGCTGTCGTCCGAGGAGTTCGATACGGCGCTGGAGGATTACGCCCTGCGGCTGCGCAACCTGATCGATATCGGTATCCCCTTCGACGAAGTGGCCCGCGACTACTCCCACGACACATATACCGGGCAGGGAGGCGGCTTTGTCGGCTGGACGAAGAAAGGCGTCTACTTCCCGCCGTTTGACTCGGTCGCCTTTTCCCTTAATGCCGGTGAGATTGCGCAATACGTCGACAAGGACGGCTGGCACATAATACTTGTCGCCGAACACGTTGACGAGGGCCTCCCGCCGTTCGGGCCGAATCAGCACGAAGCCTCCAGGCAAACGCTGTTAACGATCAAGGCCAACACCTACGGACGAAAAGTGGTGGATTCCCTTATGGCCGAACCGCGGGATATCGTCTACAACGAGGCTATCCTGGACACCAACGTGTACCTGGTTGACAAACATGTGTGGGCTGCATCCGTCAACGGCGCCGACACGATCGATTTCAATGAGATGAGAATACTCGAAGAGGATTACCGGCGGGAAAATAAGGTGTCCAACACGACCCTCGAGATGAAAAAGCAGATGATCGGAAAGCTTGCGGAGCGATATATCATCCTTCAATCGGCCCGGAAATCGAAACTGGATACCCTGCCTCAGGTCGCCGCCACTGAGGCCCGGTTAAGGCATACCTACTCCAGAATGATCGTGGAGCGCGACCGGAGGGATCCTTCCTGGTCCCCACCCGAGAGCCTCGTGAGAGCCTACTACAACGAGCATCTGGACGAATTCAAGGTTGAGAAGCCGATGCGCATACAGCATATCCTCGTAGAGGATTCAACATTCGGGGAGTTCTTGCGGGATCAGGCTATGGCCGGTGTGGATTTTATGGAACTGGCTCTCAAGCACTACCCCGGTGACTCAAGCATCAGAGAAGCTCTGGCCAACCTGGGTGATGTCGCCCAGACGGATGTGCCACCGGAGCTCTGGACGGGAGCCATGATAACACCCGTGGGCGAAATATCGCATCCGGTGAAGACCACATACGGCTACCACATCATCAAGGTGCTCCGCCGTCAGGATATAATCGACCTTGAAAGGGCAAAACCCCGCTTCCTGCCGCTTTTGCACAGACAGCACGCCCTCAAGGTTTTTACGAAGTATCGTGACCGCCTCTATGACGACCTCAATGTTAGTTTTCCCGGTAGAATCCACCCGGTTCATCTCGAACCGCTGGAACGTCGGACAAAGTAGTTGTGCGCCAACCTGATACGGTCGATGGAAACCAGATAAGCTTCCGCGGGGAGCTTCTTCGCAAGGCTACCCACATGGGTGCCCTGGTCATTCCGGGCAGTTACTACTTTTTTCGTCTCACTAAGGGAGAAATGCTGACGATCATGGTTCCCGCCGCGGCGCTGATGATCCTGATCGACATCGCCCGGCTGCGCCGCTGGTCATTCTGGCGCGGATTCGCCCGCCGGATACTCTCGCCCATCATAAGAGAGCATGAAATGGCCGGGGACTTCACCGGCGCCACTTACATCCTGCTGACTGTCTGCGCCACTATCGCCATGTTTGAAATGCCGATAGCCGTTGCCGCCCTGGCTTTTATCATTATCGGTGACTCTCTCGCCGCGCTGATCGGGCGCAAGTTTGGTCGCCACCGCTTTTGGAACAAATCGCTTGAGGGATCACTTGCCTGTCTGGCGGGAACGTTAGTTGTGGCCGCCCTGGCTCCGGAAATTGCCTGGCCGATAGCAGTTACCGGGGCCGTTGTCGCCACGGTCGTAGAGGCGCTGCCGCTTGGAGTCGACGACAACGTGACGGTTCCGATACTCTCCGGTCTGTCGATGACGCTTCTTGTCCGCATTCTGGGAAATGTTTGACAAATACGAAGAATGTTGTTGCTGAAAGCTGGCCTCGTTCGTATAATAGGTATGAGATCAAACCACGGGCATTGTTGGAGGAGACTGTATGTCCACAGGTAAGGTCAAGTACTTTAATGACTTAAAAGGTTGGGGCTTCATCAGTGGTGAGGACTTGGATCAGGATGTCTATGTCCACTACACTGCCATCAACATGAACGGCTACAAAACCCTCAGAGAAGGCCAGGAAGTCCTTTACGATGTGATCCGGACCGACGAGGGCCTCCGAGCGCACAATGTGACTCCGTCGCCATAGATGGACGTCCACGAGTTACCGATGAGCAAAGGTCGCCCCTCAGGCGGCCTTTGCTTTTTCGGTGCGCCCCACGCGGAACCTCCCGGGGCCAGCGGTTTATAATCAATCTGGACGTGTAACGGCAGTCGGATACGCAACTTGACAAGCGGGTCGTTCTGGTCTATTATTACGGCCGTTTCGTTGA
>JAGLXI010000330.1 GCA_023132995.1 Candidatus Zixiibacteriota bacterium
GACCTGTCCCGGATCGGCGTTACTTCGGTAATCCATCCGGAGAAAGTGCTGGTTGACCATATCCTGCAGTTCGTGGAGACGCCGCACGCAGTGGAGTCGGCCAACTTCGAGGACGGGCGTATCCTGCTGCGCGGCTATCGCGTGCGCGAGGGGATGGAACTGGCTAACAAGACGCCCAGGGAAATTCGGCAGGAGATCACGCCCGACGTTGTCCTGTTCGCGGCCATCGTCCGCAACGGATCTGGCATGATTCCTGACGGGGATATGCAAATACTTCCCGGCGATATCGTCTATTCTCTCTTCGCGCGGGAGTCGCTGGATCGCTTTCTCAAGTTGGTCAATGTCGAGCGCAAGAAGACGCGCAAGATCATCATTACGGGTGACTCGTACGCTACCCTGGAACTGGCCCGGGCTCTGGACGACACCGACAACACCGTGCAGTTCGTAGATCCCAACAGGGAGCATGCCGAGAAGGCAGCCGCCATGTTTGATAACGTCGAGATCATTCATGGGGACTGCACGCAGCATGATCTCTTGCGCGAACTGAATGTCGACAGCGCTTCTTTGATGATCGCTACCTCCAACGCCGCCGAGTATAATATGCTCTCTGCCCTTCTGGCCAAGGCTGAGGGTGCCCATGAGGTTATTGCCATCACGACGGAATGGCGGCACGACCGGCTTTTCCACTCCATCGGTATCGATCACGTTCTCAACCCGCGGCTGACAACGGCGCACGAGATTCTCGAGACCGTCGCGCTCGGTCACATCGGGGCTGTGGTGACTCTATCCCACGTCGACATCGAGGCCGTTCGGTTCAACGTTGCGCCCGAAAGCGAGGTGGCCGGGGTTCCCATCTGGAAACTGGCCCGAAGACTGAAAAAAGGCTCGATCGTGGGCGTGATCGTAAGGGAAAACCGGATGATTCTCCCCGGCGGTGATACCGTCATCGAGGCCGATGATCACGTCATTATGATCACTCGCCACAAGCACCTGCCGGCAATCTCGAAACTTTTCCAGCCGCGCGGAACTCGACAGCGGAAATGACCGGTTATGCATAAGACGGCCGTTGCCTACGCCGTTGGCAAACTCATGCAGGTGATGGGGCTGGTGCTCCTGGTTCCACTGGGAATTGCCGTCTATGACAACAGGGCGCTTGACCCCGGCGAGTTGTTTTTCATTCCCGAGGTGTTTGGCTTCATTGAGGCCATTGTGCTGTCTCTTGTGGTGGGCACCCTTCTGGCTATCTTGTGTCGGGGTGGTCGGGATTTGCAGGGGATAAAAGAAGGCTACGCCATCGTCACCATCGGCTGGTTCAGCCTGGCGTTTATCGCCTCCATCCCCTTGTGTCTGTACTTTCTTACATCCGGCCCAGGCGGATGGGGCGGTATCTTCCCGGCGTTCACCGACGCCTATTTCGAGGTCATGTCCGGTTTCACCACCACCGGCGCCTCGATTCTGAGCAACATTGAGGCCGTCCCCCGCTCCCTGCTTTTCCTCAGGGCTCTCACTCACTGGCTGGGCGGTATGGGTATAATCACGCTCGCCATCGTCATCCTTCCGGCCATGGGGATGTCCGGTTACCAGATGTTTCGCGGTGAGGTACCCGGTCCCAGTAAGGATAAACTCCGGCCACGGCTGCGGCAGACGGCATCTATTCTGTGGGGTGTTTATCTACTGTTCACGGTGGCCGAGACAGTGA
Source organism: Candidatus Zixiibacteriota bacterium (assembly GCA_023132995.1). Lineage (GTDB taxonomy): Bacteria > Zixibacteria > MSB-5A5 > GN15 > FEB-12 > JAJRTA01. The sequence goes on from JAGLXI010000330.1 coordinate 1,700, forward strand.
TGCTGCTGTTCGGCGGCATGAGCTTGTTCGATGCCGTCTGCCATGCTTTCGCCACCATGGCCACGGGCGGCTTCTCCACAAAAGATGGTTCGGTGGCGGCCTTCCACTCGGACTACATCGAGTGGGTCATCATCATCTTCATGTACCTGGCCGGAGTGAACTTCGTTCTCCATTTCCGGGCGCTGCGGGGGAACATCGGGTCGATGGTGAGAAACAAGGAGTTCGTCTTTTACAACTTCGTGGTCCTGGCGGCAATCGTGGTTATCGCCATCGTCCTGTACGCCAACGGACCCGCCCCCCTGGAGACAGCCGCCGACAGTTACCGTCATGAGCAGATGACTTCCGAGCAGTTCGCCCAACACTACGACGAGCAGAGCGGCCTGTTCAATGGTTTGTACGACTCGATCCGGGTGGCGGCTTTCCAGGCCCTGGCGATGGTCACCACCACCGGTTTCACAACCGCCGATTTTGATATCTGGCCTGATTTCCTGCGAATCCTGATGGTGCTGCTGATGTTCTTCGGAGGGTGTGCTGGTTCCACCGGCGGCGGAATAAAGATGATACGAATCATGGTCGTGTTCCGTGTGGCCATCAATGAACTGCGCAAGCTGACCCAACCGAGGCTGGTGGCCCCCATCAAGATCGGCGACGGCGCCGTCGATGACAAGATGGTCATCAATGTCGTCGCTTTTTTCATCCTCTTTATCGGCCTGTTCGTGTTGACAGCTTTCCTGATGACTCTTTTCGTGCCCGATCTAACCACCGCCGTGGCCTGTTCAATCGCCACTATCGGAAACATCGGACCGGGACTATCAGGTATCGGCGCCGTTGAGAATTACGGCTGGCTCCCGCTTCCGGCCAAATGGATACTCATTTTCTCGATGTTGCTGGGGCGATTAGAGATATTCACGGTGCTGATCGTCTTCCGCGCCGCCGCCTGGAGAAAATAACTCGGTATAACCGGTGGTTCAGCCATCATGCACGTTCTTGGATAAGCCGGACGCCAATGGCAAAAAGCGACAGCTTCCTGCCGGGCGGTTTCGTATAATTCGATATGGACACGGGTAACGCCACAGCCGGGAGATAGATGCGCGAGTTTTACCCTCTCATCTTTGCGACCGTGGTCATTCTGATCCTCGGTGCCGCTGAGGTCCTTCTGCTGGCTTTTCTCAATCGGCCGTGGTGGAACAATAAGCGCCTGCGAATCGCCTCTTGGGTGCTGCCTCTTATCGGCGTTGTTGCCGTAGCGCTCTGGGGGTGGGGCGAGTATAGCGGCCGGGACTGGCTGGCCTGGCCCGGCGCCGTCCTGGCCGTGGTGACGCTTGTGAGCGAACTGGCGCTGATGATCTCGCTCCCTTTGTCTGGCTGCCTGCATATTGCCAATTGGATCCTCGACCGGTTCGTGCGTAAGCGCAGTGGCAAAGCGCGACCCGTTGACAGCAACCGCCGGGCGGTGCTTAAGACGGTGGCGGCCGGCCTTCCCCTGCTGGCGGTAAGTATGGGCGGGGTCGGAATCACACGGGCCTTCGCCGGGGTGAACGTGTTCCTGAAGCCAATCCATTTCGACAGTCTCTCGCCGGGCCTGAACGGCCTGAGGATTCTGCACTTGTCGGACCTTCACTTGGGACACTATGTCCGCCTCGATGACCTGGAGGTGGTCCTGGCGGAGGCTGATCTCTTTAAGCCGGACCTGGTGGTAGTCTCGGGCGACATAGCCGACGACCTGTCGCAATTGGGCGACGCCATCAACATGATGAACAGTCTTGGCCCTCGCCTGGGTGTCTACGCCTGCTTGGGCAACCATGAGTATTTCCGGGGTCTGACTCAGGTCAAGCGGACTTTCGAGCGTTCACCAGTGCCGCTTCTGATCGACCAGGCGGAGACTCTCGACGCCTGCGGGAGCAGGCTCCTGTTGGGGGGGATTGACGACCCCCGGCGCATGAGAGGAGCCGACCGCGCCTTTTTCAAGCGACACATCGACCAGTGCTTCTCAACCGCCGATTCCCAGTCAGACTTCACGCTCCTTATCAGTCACCGCCCGGACGCTCTGGACTACGCCTCCGAGACGGGTGTGGACCTCACTCTGGCCGGGCACACGCACGGCGGTCAGGTTGGATTGTGGGGACACTCGCTCTTTGAAAGCGTCTGGCCCCGGCAGTATCTGTGGGGACACTATCGGAAAGACGGGAGTCATCTGTACACGTCGTCTGGCGTCGGCCACTGGTTTCCTTTTCGCCTGGGTTGTCCTCCGGAGGCGCCCGTGATCGAACTGCGATCATCCTGAGTTGTGTCTCACGACAGCCGGTAATGGCCCGTCGGACAACTTGGGAATAGCGCACTTTTTTTTCTCGCCCTCATGTTTTTTCTTGCCAAGACGTTTTGGAAAAAACTACTTCTACACACTGGAGGACACTGAGAAGGACAGGAGTTATTATGTAACATTGATGTGGGTGTCCATCTTCAAAATAGAGAAGAATCAAAGAAGTAGTTTAACCTGAACCGAATTGCCAAAGGAGCAAACAATGGCAGTAGCAAAGAAGAAACCAAAGAAGAAGACCGCTGCCAAGAAGACCACTACCAGAAAGAAGGTGGTGGTCAAGAAGAAACCGGCCAAGAAGAAACCTGTCGCCAGAAAGGCAACTACGGCCCGCAAGAAAACCACAACGCGCAAGAAGACGACGACCCGGAAGAAAGTCACCACGAGAAAGACCACCACCAGGAAGAAGGCAACGGCTCGCAAGAAACCGGTCAGGAAGACCGCCGCTCGCAAGACAACCGCCAGGAAGACCACCACCAGAAAACCCGCTACCAGGAAGAAGACTGTGGCTAAGAAGAAAACTACCAAACGCAAACCGAACCCGGCCTTCATGCGGCCGTGGAACCTCTCGGAGGCGCTGGCGGCTGTCGTCGGGGCCAAGCCGATACCGCGCACCGAGGTCACCAAGAAGCTTTGGGTCTATATCAAGAAGAACAAGCTTCAAGACGATGTGGACCGTCGGATGATCAACGCCGATGACAAGCTGAAAAAGGTCTTCGGTGGCAAGAAGAAGGTGTCGATGTTCGAGATGACGAAACTGATCTCCAAGCATTTATCAAAGTAGACTGGTTTTTCATCTCTAGTGTAAAAAGGCCGGATTTCAGTCCGGCCTTTCCTTTTGGTACGCGGGTCAGCTCGTCAGAATAATACATTGGTTATC
>JAGLXI010000331.1 GCA_023132995.1 Candidatus Zixiibacteriota bacterium
GTGCCCATTCGCTTCTTCTGGGCCGACTGCATGGACAACTCGATTTCAAGCGTCGACGGGAAGACACTGTTTATCGATAAGGCAATCTACGATTACCAGGACAACCTGATCTGGGACGAAGAAGACGACGTGCTGTTCCCGGAGTCGGCGCGCCTGCCGTTCGTGGGAGCGCCCGACTACTGTCTGAACCCGGATCCCCTCAAACCTACAGCCGTACGGTTTATCTGTTTCATCGAGGGCGGCATTGACATCATCTGCGCCGAAGATATCGACGATCGTGGCGATATCAACCTCAACGGTGTTGCCAACGAAATCGCCGATGCCGTTCTGTTCAGCAACTATTTCATCGACGGCGTAGACGTGTTCGATGTCGGGCTGTTAGCGCCTGAGGGTCAGATAGCCGCAACCGATGTGAACGCCGATGGTATTACGCTCTCGGTGGCTGACCTGGTTTATCTGATCCGGATCGTTGTCGGTGACGCGCTGCCGTATGCCAAGGTGGTTGCGCCCGTCAAGGCTCGCTACACGCACACCGAGGACGGGCTGCTTTCAGCGTCCGGCGTTGAGGTGGGCGGCGCCTTCCTGCTGGTCGAGGGAGATGTGACACCGGTCTTGATGGTTGACAACATGGACCTGAAATACCGGTTCGACGGTGTCAACACGCGGATACTGGTGCACTCGCTCGAGGGAAACAGCTTCACGGGCGGCTTCCTTGGGTTGGACGGCAAGGTCATTTCCATGGAGATGGCCACCCGCGACGGCAATCCGATCGACGCTCAACTCAAGCCGAACGGCTTCGCCCTGCAACAGAACTATCCGAACCCGTTCAACCCGGTGACAACATTCCGGTTTACCCTGCCGTCGGTGAGCAACTATACTCTGACGGTGTTTAACGTCACCGGTCAGATGGTGACCCGGTTTATCGGGTCTGAACCGGCCGGAGACGTTACCCTTGAATGGGACGCCGGTAATATGGCAAGCGGGGTCTACTTCTACAGGCTGCAAGTGGGAAGTTCTGTGGAAACCCGAAAGATGGTGCTACTGAAGTAAGAACCCCCGTCCATAGACATGCTAACATGGAGACAGCGCCTCTTGCGCTGTCTCCTTTTTACATAATCGCGCATAGGATGTGCTGCCCAAAAAGGAAGGGCCGGCTCAAGCCGGCCCCAGGTCAGAACTGTTTTAATCCGCTGACCCTGCATTCGGTGGCTGTTCCACCCTGTGACTAATCTGATATCCATCAATTCTCATGCCGGGCGGTAAGTCATAGCAACTCAATATCTTACGACCACCGGCGAGACAAGGATTGAGGGCCCAACTCCACACCTGTGCGCTCGCCCCCTCCTCCTCAAAAAACCTTTGCCTCGGCCGATAAAATGGCTAAATTGCTTTGCTGTAGAGGATTGCCGAAGAAATGAAGTTCGATCCACTCAAGGAAAACTATTCCCTGCCAGCTGCCGAGGAGAAAATCCTCGAGTTCTGGGACACCCACGACGTGTTCCACAAAACCAACGAACTGGTTAAGAACAGGCCGCACTTCGTCTTCTACGAAGGCCCCCCCACAGCCAACGGCCGACCGGGCATACACCACATTATCTCGCGCACCGTTAAGGACCTTATCTGCCGTTACCGGACTATGCGCGGCTACCGGGTCGACCGCAAAGCCGGCTGGGACACACACGGCCTGCCGGTTGAGATCGATGTCGAGAAAAGCCTGAAGCTGCAGTCCAAGGCGCAGGTGATAGAGTACGGCATCGACAAGTTCAACAAGAAATGCCGCGAGTCGGTCTTCACCTATCTTGATCTCTGGGACAAGATCACCCGGCGCATCGGCTACTGGCTTGATCTTGACGACGCCTATGTCACCCTGACCAATAACTATGTTGAGTCGGTCTGGTGGATTCTGAAGAACTTCTTCGACCGCGGCCTGATCTACAAGGGCTTCAAGACCGTTCCTTACTGCCCGCGGTGCGAGACCGGTCTGTCCAGCCACGAAGTGGCCCAGGGTTACGAACCGGTAAAAGAGCCGTCGCTTTATGTCAAGGTCAAGGCCGCCGATGGTGATTTCAGCTACCTCATTTGGACCACGACACCGTGGACCCTTCCGTCAAACGCAGCCCTTTGCATGCACCCGACCGCCAGCTATGTCATGGTCGAGCACGAAGGAGACAACTTGGTGCTGGCTGAGGCCCTGGTGGAAAAAGTCCTCGGCGAGAGCAAACAGATCCTCGAACGCTACCGCGGCTCCGATTTCCTGAAACGCCCGTACCTCCCGCTGTTTGACACCTTCAAGGACAAGGCCGACCAGGCTTTCTTTGTAATCAATGCCGATTTCGTCACTCTTGAAGACGGCACGGGAATCGTCCATATCGCCCCTGGGTTCGGCGCCGACGACTACGAGGCCGGAGTTAAGTTCGATCTGCCGGTCTTCCAGGCCATCGAGGCCAACGGCATCTTCAAAGACTTCGCCGGACCGTACGCCGGCATGTATATCAAGGACGCCGATCCGATCATCACCAGAGACCTCAAAACCGCCGGTCGGTTGTTCAAAAAGGAACTGTACGAGCACAACTACCCGTTCTGCTGGCGCTGCGATACCCCGCTGATCTACATCGCGCGCCAATCCTGGTATCTGAAAACGACCGAGTTCAAAGACCGGTTGATCCACAACAACAATGCTATCAACTGGCACCCGGACGATATCCGCAGCGGCCGCATGCTCAACTGGCTGGAGAACAACGTCGACTGGGCTCTCTCGCGCGAGCGCTTCTGGGGTACACCCATCCCCATCTGGATCTGCGATAATCCCAAGTGCGGCAAGATGCGGGCG
>JAGLXI010000332.1 GCA_023132995.1 Candidatus Zixiibacteriota bacterium
CCTGCGGTGATAAAGACCATGTTGGGGTTGCCCAGCGCCTCCATGACTCTCTCGCGGCTTTCTTCCATAGCGTGTTGGCCGACCCCGGGATCGGCCCCGGCGCCGAGTCCGCCTGTCACCTCGCTCCCGATCTGGATCCTGTTGTCCGCCAGGTTTTGTTCAAGCACCTGGGCATCGGTGTTGATGGCGACAAACCCCACTCCTTTCAGACCGGACTTTATCATCCGGTTGACGGCGTTGCCGCCGCCTCCCCCCACACCCACGACCTTGATGTTGGCACATCCGACAAAGTCGTCAGCGAAATTGAACTTGTGCATGGCATCCGTCACTACTTGTTCCTCCTTGATGTTCCGCTATCTAAAACTGTTTCGATATCCAGTTCTCAAATCGCTTCAACCACCCTTTGGCGCCCTTTCCCCTTCTGCCAGCTGGCTCGTTCTCGAAAGTGTAGACCAGCAGTCCATGGGCAGTGGCGTAGCGGTTGTTGTTCAATTCATCCGCAGTGTGCGCGATTGACCCGATCCGGCCCGGCCTGACCGGGATGTCGAAAATCTGCTCGGCCAACTCCGCCGTACCGGCCAGAAGCGACCCGCCACCGGTCAGGATCATTCCGGCGGCAAGCATATCACCAACGCCGGCTTTTTTCATCTCACGATAGACCAGCGACAGTATCTCTTCCGTGCGGGGCTCGATTATCGAGGCTAAGACATTGCGCGAAATCTCCCGCGACGGTCGGCCCAACACGCCGGGGACCGCTATCATCTCTTCCGGGTCCACCATTGACGCCAGTGCGCAGCCGTGTGAGATTTTGAGCTCCTGGGCGCTCTCGACGGAGGTGCGCAGACCGATGGCGATATCGTTGGAGATATTTCTTCCTCCCAGGGCAATGACGGCCGTGTGCCGGATGGCGCCGTCATTAAATACGGACAGGTTGGTGAGATCGCCTCCGATGTCGACCACCACCACACCGCGTTCGGTCTCTTCGTCGGTGAGCAGAACCGTCGAGAGGGCCAGCGATTCCAGCACCACCTGGTCCACGCCGAGCTTGCATCGCTCCAGAGCACGGTAGAGATTCCTGGCGGTGGTCACCGAGGCCGTCACGATATGCGCTTCCACTTCCAGGCGCACTCCGGACATCCCCACCGGATCCTTGATGCCGGACTGATCGTCAACACAGAACACCTGGGGAACGACGTGAAGGATTTCGCGATCCACAGGGATGGCCACCGCCCGGGCAGCCTCAATGGCCCGCTCCACCTCGGAAGAAGTGATCTCATTGTCGGAACGCGCCACGGCGATCACCCCGTGGCTGTTAATTGAACGAATATGCTCACCGGCGATGCCGACCGTAACCCTGTCGATCTCGGTACCGGAGGTCATCTGGGCATCCTCGATGGCGCGGGAAATAGACCTGACCGTCTTCTCCATATCGACTACAACACCGCGCCTGAGACCTTCCGCCGGAGCCACGCCGTGACCGATGACATATATTCCCCCCTCTTCGTCAGCCTCCCCCACAAGTGAGACAATCCGGGTAGTACCGATAT
>JAGLXI010000333.1 GCA_023132995.1 Candidatus Zixiibacteriota bacterium
AGCCAAACTCATACTTCTTGTGCGCTTTCCCCTTCGCTATACACTCCACCTCGGGAGCAAACATGCTGTAAACCTTGTTCTTGTCATGACGACGCTGGTGATAAATACGCTCGGCGATCTCCAAACGCTTCTCCAAAACACTATCCAATTCAGAACGCTTCCGACGAATATCTCGAATGACACGTCCCAGATACGTACGAAGCTTGCGCGTCTGGCGGTTGGCCCGCTTCATCTGGCGAGCGTGACGATAACGAGATGGGAGGTGTAACGCCTTCTTGCCTACACGCGAGTAGCTCTGTCTCAGCTCGATCCCTCGCTTTCTCGCCTCACGAACCAACACCACCCGTGCCTTCTCGTAAAGACCGGCATCCGTCGGAAACGACACTGCTTTCTCCTGAACCGTGGTATCGACATTCACCCGCTCAATATCACACTTCCGAATCAACTTCTGATCAACCGCTGTCTCTATCGTCTTCTGCAAAAGAGACTCGGCGCCACCCTTGCCCACACGCGGCCGGCCATCACCAGCGAACTAGGATCAAGCGGAAACTCGTGCTGGAAAAAGTCGAACCCAGAGAAGTATTGCCAGTAGGGGTTCTCTAAAAAGCGCGCCACCACGCTCTCGTCACTCTCATCATAGGCATACTTCAGATAATGAAGCCCAACCATCAGGCGAGTCGAAAGCCCCGGACGGCCAAACCCCTCCACGTACAACTTGCCGAACTGCTAATCCAAACTCGACCAGTCAATCCCAGCGGCCAGTTTGACCAACGGGTGTTTCAGGTTGATGATTTGTTCCAGACGGCTCTGAAACAGATTATCCTGGAGATCAGATGTGTTTTTAGGGCGCATAATTTGCAAGCTTTCTTAACGATTTGTCTGTTTCCCCGCAATTTGTCTCCCCAAAATCCCATCGTAAATCTAAAAATAAAAAAGACTCGTGACTTGTTCAGGGATGACTATGGTAGATGCGCGCGCAGCGCAAAGAACCGGCCACGCCGGTCTGCCGCCCACGCGAAAACCGGCAACACCGGGTTAATATATCTTCGCCCGTTGCAGGGCGCGGGCGAACTTGCTGTCGCTCTGGTGTTCGAAAGAAATGGCAAGCGAGGAGAACATCTTCCGCAAGGCGTCATCGACTGTTTCCAGTCGGTCGGTATCTGGAAGTTCGACCTCAAGCTCGTAGTCAACCGAGCCGTCTCCGAATTCGGTTTTATCGATCTCAAACACGTACGTATAGTCGGATATCTTGAAGAACTTCTTCTGTCGCAGGTTTTCGAACTTGACTAACAGCATTACTTCCAACTCGCCCAGCTTTTCCTTCAGGTAATCTATGGGAACGACAGGGAAGCTCATCACGTCCAGGTGGAGGGCCAAACAGTCAAGGGCCTCCGCACGCGATATCTCGGCCTCCATTTCCTGCCGGATGAAGGCGGCTCCCGACCGGGTGGCAATGCTCTTGATCGTTACCAGCCCGCGATTGTCCTCAGCCCGCACTCGTAGCGCCCAGCCGGCCTCGGCCAACTTGCGGTCCTCGGTATCGAAAAAGGCGTTTTTATGGCGTTCTTCCCGCTCAATCCGGCCCAGAAAACCAAGCAGCTTGAGGTAATTAGTAAAGGAATCGAGATTGAGTTTGACCTCAATCTCCCGACTCATTCGATGAGAATCAACCATAGCCCTGACCCACTTGAAAAACGCTTCCTAAATGTACACTGCAATGTGGTCAAATTGCCGATCCTCGGCAAGGTTTTTCTTGGATTATTCGACCGACGGCCGCGCGGAACTGTGGGCGCAACTCCAGAGCCGCGCCGGGAGATTTCGCAATTGCGGTATGCCTTTTATGCCACGTACTTATCCGAGATCTCCTCGTTGGTGTCGGCGTTGTAGACCTTGTATTGCTGCACGGGAAAGGTCGTGTCCCGAATCACGTTGATCTTGAACCGGTGAGCTCTCATGAGCCGTGAGACGCGATCGGTCCCATTGTCGACCATCGATTCCGCCACCAGCGGGCTGATGACCAGGTGGAAATTGGTGTATTGCCGGTCAGCCTTGGCGCGCATGAACCAGCGTTCGATCTTGGTGGCCATAGTTTTCTTCGACGGGACGCGCCCGATACCGGAGCAGTACGGACATGGTTCAGACAGGACGTGCATGTGCGACGGGCGGATCCGCTCACGGGTCATCTCCAAAAGGCCGAAGTCGGTCACGGGATTGATGGCTCTTTTGGCCCGGTCGCGCACGAAGCAACGCTGGAACTCCTCGTACAATTTCCGGCGGTTCTCGCGGCTGTACATGTCGATGAAGTCGCAGACGATCAAACCGCCGATATCACGCAACCTGATCTGGCGGGCGGCCTCGCGTGCCGCAGCAAGGTTGGTTTCGAAGATTGTCCGCTCGTGGTCTTTGCCACCGACAAAACGGCCCGTGTTGACGTCAATCGTGACCATCGCCTCGGTCTGGTCGATTACCAGGTAGGCACCCTTCTTGATCCAGACCTTGCGCTCCAACATCTTCTCGATCTCCGGCTCCAGCCCGTGCTGGTCAAACAGCGGCAGAGCGCCCTTGTAGAGTTCGACCCTGTCCTTCAGGTCGGGAGCCACCTGCCGGGCATAGCTACGGATCATCTTGTAGTCGGCCCGATCATCGACCACCAGCCGTTGTACATCGTCGGTGAAAATATCCCGAATCTTGGAGACGATCATCTCCGCCTCCTTGTGAATCAAGGCCGGTGGGCGGGAATTGTCGGCTTTCCTTTTCAGCTTGGCCCAGAGCTTCATCACTCTCTTGATATCCGCTGCAAAGGCCGACTCTTTTTCCCCTTCCGCCTCGGTTCGAACTATCAGCCCAAAACCCTCGGGTCGCAGAGGCGCCAGCAATTTCTTGAGACGTCTCTTCTCGCCCCAGTCCGAAATCCGCTTCGAGACCCGGATATGGTCATCGTCGGGAACCAGCACCACGAACCGCCCCGGAATTGATATCTCCGTCGCCACTCGCGGCCCCTTGGTGGATATTGGTTCCTTGATTACCTGTACCAGTATTTCCTGGTTGCGTTTGAGAACTGTCTCGATTCCCGCCCGACGCCGCTTGCGTACGATGCCAACCGGCGATTCTTCCTCGATGTCCTCCGAGTCCCCGTGCCGCACGTAAACCTTGCCGACATCGGATGAGTGCAGATAGGCCGCTTTGGGAAAGCCGATCTCGACAAAGGCCGCCTGCATCCCCGGGAGAACGGTCTTGATTACACCTTTATATATGTCACCGGCCATCCGATCCGAATCTGGGCGTTCCACATGTAGTTCAACGAGTTTGCCATCCTCAAGGACGGCCACTCTGGTTTCGTACTCAGTTGAATTGACTAAAATCTCCGTTTTCACTTTTTCTCCTTAATGCCCTGGACCGGCTCCCCGAATACCTCCGTTGCCTTCGGCCGGAAGCCGTTGACAAAAGACCTGCCATCCATGGCTTTCTTACCTTCCGGCACAAGACTCTGAACCTCAATGGCAGAGTCGGCGCACCGGATTACAAGCTGCCCTCCGGCCGGGATCACAGATCCGGGCCTTGTGGCAGCAGCGACACTCGTCTCGGTTTCCCGACAGACGAGTATCTTGATTTTCTTGCCCCGAAACCAGGTGTATGCGCCGGGTCTGGTGGATAGCCCCCGCACGAAATCCGTAACTCTGGCGGCGGGAAGACCGAAATCGATCAGCGCGTCAAACGGCCTTATCTTGGGCGCCGGCGTGGCCTGGCTCTCATGCTGGAGCGTCGGCGTGAATCCATCCTGTTCGATCAGGTCAATCGTCCTGAGCAGGAAAGGACCCGACATCTCCGAAAGGCGGGCGCGAAGGGAATCGCAATTCTCATCCTCGCCGATAGCTGTCTTTTCCTGGAGAATGATGTTGCCGGTATCGACCTTTGCGTTCAGGAAGAAGCTGGTTAGCCCGGTTTCCCTCTCGCCGTTGATCAGAGCCCAGTTGATGGGGGCCGCCCCACGGTACTTCGGCAGCAGGGAGGCGTGGATATTGACGGCGCCGAATTCCGGCAGACTGAACAGCCGCTCCGGCAGGATGCGGAAAGCCACCACCACGATCAGGTCCGGCCGGCAGGCGCGCAGCTCCTGGTACAACTGCTCGCTCCGGAGCGACTTCGGCGTGAGCACAGGCAACCCAAGCTCCCCGGCAACGCAGTGGACATCGGTTGCGCACGCCTCGCCTCGCCGCCCACGGCGTTTGTCACGGCCGGTGACTACGACCGCGATCTCATGTCTGCTTTCGTGCAGGGCCAGCAGGGGTTTACAGGCAAACTCCGGCGTACCCATATAAACAATCTTCATTCAGTATATCAGCCGTGAAACCGGGCGCGTTGGCCACATTCGACGGCAGCGGGAAAAAAAACAGGGGACAGCAGAGCCGGATTCAGGCGGCTCGTGAGTCCCTGGCCAGTTTTCGTAAACGGCCCTTCAGCAGGGTACGAGTTATCGATGACATGCGATCAATGAACAGTTTGCCCTCAAGATGGTCGTACTCGTGCAACACAGCACGGGCCGCAAGGCCGCTGGCAGCGATTTCAAATTCATTACCGTCGAGACTCGTCGCTCTCACTCTCACATGCGAGGGACGGACAATCTTCTGATAAATCCCCGGAAATGAAAGACACCCCTCCTCCATTTCAACTTCGCCGCTGGTTTCAACAATCTCCGGATTGATGAAAACCCTGAGGGTCTCCGTCAGGTCGACCGCCGTAAGGTCAACGATGAAGACGCATTTCAAGACACCGATCTGGACCGCTGAAAGCCCCAGACCTCTGGCTTTTTTCAGAGCGTCCGTAAGGTCGGACACTAAATCTTTTACTTCCTGGTTGATCTCGTCAACCGGTTCGGAAGTCTCCCGCAATACCGGGTCGCCGTAAGTGACGATCCGCAGCTCAGCCACGGTTGCTCCTTATACTACTTTTCTACCTTGGCGGCAATGGACGACTTGAGAAACTCCAGTTTAGTGGCGTCATTGATTTTCAAAATGACGCGGCTTCGTTCTTCGTCGATGGCGAATATGGTTCCGAACATGCCGCCGGAGGTCACAACCTTGTCGCCTTTTTTCAGTTCACCCAGAAGCCTTTGATGCTCCTTCTGTTTCTTCCGTTGTGGGCGTATCAGGAGGAGGTACATCAGGACGAAAATCAGTCCGAACCATACCAGCGTAAAAGCGCCGCCTCCTGAGGCATCCTGCCCACCCATCAGTATGGGCCAATTGTAATCCAAATCATCTCCCTTAATCTATCGACAAGCTGCTCATTTTCTGAACAGCCATTTTATCCACACAGCAATATATTGGTCAACCGTATGTTTGCCAAGCAATTGTTTTGGGGAATCGAACGCACGAATTGCCTCACAATTAATGTTAC
>JAGLXI010000334.1 GCA_023132995.1 Candidatus Zixiibacteriota bacterium
GCGGGATTGACGAAGATCGTCGTAATGACGACATCGGCGGCTTTTTGGGCGCGCCTGATGAGCGACAGGTGGCCATCGTGGAGGTATCCCATCGTGGGCACGAGGCCTGTTGTTTTGCCCTCGGCTGCGATCTTCCGCGCCAGGGCCTGCATTCTTTTAATTGAACGGATGGTTTGCATTATTCGGGATTCTGCTGGGAGCCTTGGGCCAACCGGCTGCGAGTTGCGCAGGTCAGATTCACTTTCCTAAGAACCAGGCTGGCGTCATTTGGGTTGTTTGGCCGAACCACTCACCCCCTCCTCCCCGATCGGTGGGTTGACAGGCTCGTCGGTGAAGAAGAGCGAGGCTTCCTCGGATATCCTGTAGGTGTCTTTGATGTAACGGATTACGACATACCCGCGCGCCTGGGCGGTGGCGACGGTCGCCAGCATGTAACCGATAACCGAGGCGAACACTAAAAACAGCATGAATGCCATCAGGTAGCCCACCGCTTCGTCTCCCCCGCCGCGCGTCCAGCGGTAGACCGAGAACGACCAGTCAATTCCCGGGAAAATGTTGAAGGTAGCCCTGACAAGATCGGAGTTGGCCGGCAGATGGGAAAGGCCGGATCGGACCAGATCAGTCACCCGCTCACGCCCGCCACCAAGACCGGCGGCGTAAGTCATGAACTCAACGGCGCGAAAGCAGAAGTAGGCATAGACAAACCCGCACAACTTCGCCGTCACCAGCGAGTAGGCGGTATAGCCGAGCCAGCGTAGCGGCTGGCGAATGATGGTCGAGAACGTCTCCAAGATGGCGGCGAACGATTCCCCCTGTCGCTCCGCCGCGGCTACCGCCGGAAGCAGTATCAGCGACACCTGCAAGACTAAGATGACAAAGACGGTCAACAGAGCCACGAAGAATCCGGGAAACACAAAGAAGAGGGCATACAACCACTCTCCTGCAAACGGAATGCGGGTGACAAGGCCCAAAAGGAAGAACATGAGTATCACAAAACCGACCAGCAGCGCAATGGCCAGTTCCGCATAGAACATCTGCGGCAGACGCCTGAACGCAAACCTGACGGCGTCGGGGAAGGTGAGGAAATAGTGACCGCGGACTTCCTCGATATTGATCGCGCTCACAGCAAAGAAACCCATCATGAGCATAAGCTGGGCCAGCACAATTCCCAGACCGAATATGACCGCAGCAACCGTGCTATCAAAGGAAATCACGAGGAAGGGGAACAGGCCATAGACGGACCAGACGTAGCCCGGGTTTTCGCCCTCTATGGCCAGCGCGATGTAGGTCAAGACATCGTACGACACCAGCGCCAGACACACGAACAGCGTCATCACCGAGATCTTCCTGATCGAAAAGGCCCTCATCGGCGCCCGCAAAACATCACGAAAATCGTAGTACAGTGGCCGTTCCATGAGGGTAATGTTGCCGTCCGTTCGGATCAAGTCAAGCGATTACTGTTTGAGACAACTGCCGTACCGTTTCAGAGGTGGAACTCGAGAATGTCCCCGTCGATCAGCTTGAAGTCGCGTTGCACTCGCTGACCGTCGTATTTACCCTTGCCCCATATTTTGGCATACTTCAGTTTCTGTGTGAAATCCCGGTGAAGCGCGCGGGCGGCGTCCTCGACCGTACTGCCGATGGGAATGATAATCGGATCGCTGAAATCCGCTTCTTTTCCCATCGGTTTGGTGTAGGCGCGAATAACTTTCAAACCTTCGAAAACGGTTCTCTTGAAATCTTCCAGGCTGTCGTCGTC
>JAGLXI010000335.1 GCA_023132995.1 Candidatus Zixiibacteriota bacterium
CGTATCTGCTTGCCAATATCCGAAAAAGCATTAGCTTTACCTCAAAATGATCTACAGACGCGCTCAAGAAAGGTATGCGTGATGAGTTTGAACCAGGTGAAACAGACGGCTAAAGAAATAAAGGCCGAGTTCCTTGACTTGAAGGTCAGCAATCTGCCGGGCATGTGGCATCATATAACCCTGCCGATATTGTCGCTCGATAGCGCTCTTCTCAAGACCGGCGTGGGGGTTGACGGCTCCTCCCTGCCCGGGTTCGCTCGTATCGAGCGCGGCGACATGATTCTCATCCCCGATACGTCAACCGCGTTTATCGATCCCTTCTATGAGCGACCCACATTGTCCATGATTGCCGATATCATGGACGCCGGCGACAAGATCACGCCCTACTCGCGCAACCCTCGCCGAGTGGCAGCGGACGCCGAGAAGCACCTTTCCCGGAAGCGACCCGGCTTGAAGGCCGTCATGGGCCCCGAGTTTGAGTTCTACGTCTTTGACAAGGTCAATTTCTTCCAGGGCCCCGACCACGCTTTCTACTACCTGGATTCAACGGAGGCGGAGTGGAACGCGGAACAGGACAACGAGAACCTCGCCTACAAGATCGCCTACAAGAAGGGCTACCACGTAGCGCCACCGATGGACCGCACCTACAACCTCCGTTCGCAGATCTGCGCCATGCTGGCCGAAGTGGGGGTGCCGTTGAAGTACCACCACCACGAAGTTGGCGGCGGCGGGCAGCATGAGATTGAAGCCTGCTTTGCATCCCTCTTGAAAATGGCCGACCAGTCGATGCTGGTGAAGTACTTCGTTAAGAACGAGTGCTTTCGGGAGGGCAAATCGGCCACCTTCATGCCCAAGCCGCTGTTCAATGAACCCGGTTCGGGCCTTCACGTTCATCAGTACCTGGCCGACGACAAGGGTTCGGTCTTTTATGACAAGAAAGGCCCGGCTCGTTTTTCGCGGACCGGTCTGTACTACATCGGGGGGCTCCTGAAGCACGTCGATTCAATCCTTGCCTTCTCCAACCCCTCGACCAATTCATTCAAACGCCTCGTGCCCGGCTTTGAAGTGCCGGTGGCAGGGACCTACTCGGTCGGCAACCGCACCGCCTGCATCCGAATCCCCGGCTACCAGCGCGACCCGAAGATGATGCGATTCGAGTTTCGCCCCGGCGATGGAACTATGAATCCTTATCTGGGTTACGCCGCCATGCTAATGGCCGGCATCGACGGTATCGTGCGTAAGATCGATCCGGGATTACCGCTCGACAGAAACCTGGACGAAATGTCCAAAGAAGAGTTTGCCGGAATTCACCAGTTGCCGACCTCCCTGACGAAAGCGCTCAACGCTCTCGAAAAGGACCATGACTACCTCCTGCAGGGCGGCGTCTTTACCGAGGACCTGTTGGAGTCATGGACGGGTCTGAAGCGGAAAGAGGTGGATGAAATCCGCATCCGGCCCACTCCGCATGAATTCCAGATGTATTACGACGTCTGACGGCGGCCTGGGACATCGCAAGCAGCACAGTCCAGCGCCCAGCGACGCCACCCTGCCTTGATTTCACCCCGTGGTGTGCTCTGCAAGGGATGTTGCCTTGCGGTCCCCTGCTTCGGGTGTGTCGTCCAGGAACCAGCGCACCCATCGGTGGACGTCGTTGCGCTTGATCTCGTTGCGCAGGGTTCTCATGCGGCGGCGGCGCTCCTCCGGTTCCATGATATATGCAGCGTAGATCGCATCCGCCGTGCTCTCCAGGTCATAGGGATTGACTATCAGAGCGCCCCGGCCCAGTTGCGCGGCGGCGCCTGCAAACTCCGAGAGGATCAACACGCCATTGTCGTCAACGGTACTGGCGCAATACTCTTTCGCGACAAGGTTCATGCCGTCCCGGAGCGGCGTTATCAGGGCAATTTCACAGGCACGATAGTGCCCCAGCAACTGCTCGCGGCCCAGGTGGCGATACATATAGTGAATAGGCACCCAGCCGTGATGTGAGAAGTGGCTGTTGATCCGGCCCACCTGCTCGTCCAGCAACTGTTTTAGATCCAGGTAGTCGGGTACTTTGACTCGGCTGGGAATCACAATCTGCACCAGCGAGATATTGCTCTGGGCGTCGGGGTATTTCTCGAGCATGCGCTCAAATGCCAGGAGCCTTTCCAGCAGACCCTTGGTGTAGTCAAGACGGTCAAGACCCAACACCAGGACCTTGCTGCCCAGGTTCTCGTGAAGATACCAGGCGGCGTCGGCGACCTCAGGGGACTTGGCCGCGCTGTTGAACTCGTGAAAATCGATGCTTATCGGGTAGTGCCCCAGTATCACTTCACGCTGACCGTATCTCACTCGCGACTGTCGTCTGTATGACCGGGCGGACGCCTCCGGCACCAGTGATCGAACGCTCTGGATGAAATTGCGATAGTCGTTGACGGTCTGTAAACCGATATGGTCATATTCGAGCAGAGCCTGGATAAGCTCCTGTTTCCAGGGGAGGCGCCTGAACAGATCTCGGGACGGAAAGGGGATATGCAGGAAAAAGTTCAGGCGATAGTCCAAGCCCATCTCTCGCAGGAAATGCCCTACCAACATCAACTGGTAGTCGTGAATCCAGACAAAACATCCCGGCTGGATCGACTCCGCGATGACTTCGGCAAACTTGCGATTAACGTCGACATAAGCAGACCAGTTCTCGGCGTCGAACAGGCAGTGGCCCAAAAGGTCATGGAACAGCGGCCAGATCGTTTGATTGGAAAACCCGTGGTAGTACATGTCCACTTCGTCCTGTGACAGCACGACCGGTTTCAAATCGAACTGCGCGTCTTTACTGTATTCCTGCAGCAGTGATGTCACCGGAGCCTCCGGGCCGCATCCGGGCCATCCGATCCACAGTCCGCGGCGTTTCTTTATCAGTGGGGACAAGGCAGTTACCAACCCCCCCGCCGCCGGCTCCACATCCCAGCCATCTTCCGCCTGAGATATAACCACCGGCAGCCTATTGGATACTACTAAGAGACGTAAATTGGTCTCACTCACGATCACCCCACTCCTACCGTCCGCATTTTCTTGCAGACCACGAACTCATGTCTAATATAGAAGGATGTAAACTGAGAAGCAAACTCAATCGACGCGGTGATGACCCTGCGAATTGCCCGAATTGCCTCACAATTAATGTTA
>JAGLXI010000336.1 GCA_023132995.1 Candidatus Zixiibacteriota bacterium
CAGCGTGTGGACTGGATGTTCGCCTTTACTGCCGCCGCATACAATCTGGTTCGTATGAGAACCCTCTTGAAGGGATCAGTTCCATGATTCCTAGGGCAAGTATGCCAGGGGGCCTGCAACCGGGGCTGCCGGAAACGGTGAGGGACCGGTCGACCTCCGCTACAGGCCATCCGAAACAGATCCGTTGAACGTGAAACGATAACAAAAGAGACAAATACCCCCCTAAGCGTTCTTTTTCAACAAGCTGCTAGGCGTAGGCGAAGAAATGACCTATACGGTCACGTGGAAAATCAGAAACAGCTTCCCAAGTAAGATAGAGTTCTTTACAGTCTCCTTCGATAACCCTGCCAAGGCATACTGCCTGGAGATCATGTTTCCCGCGGAAAGGCCAGCCAAAAACGCTTGGGTTGAGTACACACTTTTCGGCGAGAAGAAGAAGGAAATCTCTGGCGGCGATCTGCGCTTGAGCGATGATCATAGGTTGTTAACACTTTCATTGAGCAGGGTCAGAATGGGCATGAAGAGCATTGTATTCTGGGATTGGTAAGTCCCCCCCCATGCCCTCTGTCTTCACACAGATAATAGCCCGCAAGCTCCCTGCAAGCATATTCTATGAAGACGCCGAGGTAATAGTCATCGCCGACTACTGCCCACAGACGCCGGTGCACCTTCTGATTATCCCGAAACAGGAATATCGCACTTTCTACGAGACACCGCCCGATGTCCTCGATATGATGAACCGCACTGCCAAGATGATAGCCGAGAAGTTGGGAATAACCGGGTACTTCAAGCTGCTCATCCATAACGGCTTCGGTCAGGAAATCGACCATGTCCACTTCCACTTCATGTCCAACCGGGGAGCAGAGAACCTCAAGTTCATCGAATCATAGGAGCATCAGGGTGGAGTCGTAGACGGGGGAGAGGCGGCGCGACTGTCGGCCCGACACCGGCGCAGGCAAAAAGGGACGATTTTATGCAATATCAGTTGACAATCTCAGGGATTCGGTGGATATTCCGAAACACGTATGTATATGAAGACCAGTAAACCCAAGAGCGAAGCGGAGGGGGGTGTGACCGTTTGACCGGAGTAAGGATTCGTGATGATGAATCTTTTGAAAGAGCCCTTCGACGCTTCAACAAGTTCTGCGAAAAGGCAGGTATTCTAAGCGACATAAAGAGACATCAACATTTTGAAAAACCGTCCGAGGCCAAGAAACGCAAGATGGCTGCTGCCAGGCGCAAGTCCCGGCGGATGAAGTTCAGAGCTGAGCATTAGCGATGTCTCTTATTGAGAAAATCGATCAGCAGATAAAAGAGGCCCTGAAAGCCGGTGAGAAAGATCGTCTCATCGTGCTCCGGGGCCTCAAATCTGAATTCAAGTACAGGCAGATAGACAAAAGGGACGACCTGACCGAGCAGGATGCCGTTGCCGTCTTGGTTTCACAGGCCAAGAAAAGGCGGGAGGCTATCGAGCAATTCGAAAAGGGAGGCCGCGACGATCTTGTGGGCAAAGAGAAACACGAGCTCGACATAATCAATTCTTACCTCCCGGAGCAATTGAGCGAAGAGAAACTGCACGAGATTATCCGCGAGGTCATCGCTGAGGCCGGCGCCGAATCCCCGGCCCATCTGGGGGCGGTTATGAAGTTGGTCATGCCCGAAGTCAAGGGCCGGGCCGACGGAAAACAGGTCAACAGACTTGCGATGGAAATGCTTGCCAAATAATTCAAGAATCGGCTATATTCCGTCAGATTGACTAATGCTCACAAGGGAGTGTGTGATATGAACTGGATTGACGCCGTCTTGTTGGTGCTGCTTTTAGCCTCGGTGATCGTCGGTTCAAAGAAGGGACTAATCAGGGAATTGATGGCCTTCATAATCTTTTTTGCGGCCATAATCGTCTCCGTCAACTACATCGATGGTTTTGCCGTCTGGGTCTATGATCAGGTGGGAGGTTCTCCGCTCATTTCGGCGTTCCTTTCTTTCGCACTGCTGTTGGCCGGTAGTTACGCGGCCTTCAAGCTTCTCGGGATCCTTTTCTACAAGATCGCCAATCTCAAGCAGAGCGGGACCAG
>JAGLXI010000337.1 GCA_023132995.1 Candidatus Zixiibacteriota bacterium
GGGCGTGAACTGGATGCGGTTGAACTTGAGATTCAGAACATCGGCAAGCGTCGAAATCAGCAACGTCTTGGCCAGACCCGGTACCCCCACGAGAAGGCAGTGCCCTGAGGCAAGCAGCGAGATCAGCAACTGTTCGATTACCTTGTCCTGCCCGATAATGACTTTCGCGATTTCCGATCTGATCTTTGCGTGGGCGGTGTTGAGATTCTCAACGGCAGTGAGGTCGGAGCCGGTATGTTCAGGGATCATCAATTCCTCCAGTCATATATAAGGTCACACGTTTCAACCCAGGTCACAGTAGCTTATACAAGAACGGACAGTCTGGGATTTCATTTGAGGGCACTGGCGCCACTACCTTGACCCCACCAATCAATCATTTCACATTGGTCAGCTCCGCCGGATTGACGCGTCGCCGAGCAGCGATAGCCGGACACAGGGCACACCCTGGCCGAGAACCTTAAGCGGCTGTCAGACAACCAGATCACCATTGAGATTGATAATGTAAAACTTTACCACCTGATTGTTAACCCAAGTCAAAACACCAACTTAAGAAAACAACGAAATTGTGGATAAGCGGGTCGTCTCTATCCCCGCGGGACCACATTATCTTGTTGTCCCCCAAGGCGATAGGTAACTATCAACATTTTTGTCGTCTTTTCCACAAAGCGAACAAAGCTCTACAATACCCCTACTCGGTCTCTTTGGTCGAGACCGGCTCGGCCTGTTTGTCCTGAGGGGCGAGGAAGCCCAGGTTCGGAGGAGCGCCCTTCATGTTGCAGCCGCCACAGAAAGAGGCTCCTTCTTCGATCACGAGCGACTTGGTTTTCAGATCACCTTCCATCTCGCACTTGGCCTGAAGCTCGATTCTCTCGGTCGTAGTCACGTTGCCGACCATCCGCCCGGCAATAATGGCGCTCTCCGCCTCGATTTCCGCCTCGACCAGCCCGCTCGCGCCAACTGTCACGCAGTCGGAACAGATCACTTTCCCTTTGCAGGTACCGTCTACTCTCAGGGCGCCCTTGACGTCAAGAGTACCTGTGATCACCGTGTCTTTGCCGACAATGGTGTTCATCAGGCCGTTCGACTCGCTGAAATTGTCCTTTTTCATCATGTCAATCACTCATCGGGTCTATAGGTTCATCGTTTACTCTCACTTCATAGTGCAGATGTGGAGCCGTGGACTTGCCGGTGTTTCCCGAAAGCGCAATCCTGCTTCCGGCCATCACCTTCTGTCCTGCTTCAACCAGTATCTCGCTGTTGTGACCGTACAGCGTCATGACGGTGTCACTGTGCTGAACAACGATCAGGTGTCCGTAGGTGGAATCGTAGTCCGCAAAAACAACCGTACCGGCGGCGGTCGTGAGCACCGGGGTTCCTTCGGCGCAGGCAATATCAACTCCCGGATGGTAGTGCTCCTGGCTCTCGATCTCGAAATCCTGAGAGATGAATCCCTGCATCGGCAGGCCGGACGGCCAGGTCAGATCGGGACCGGCGTCGCGCGTCAGGATGGCTGCCGACGGAGCATCGAAGGACGCGAACAGGGTCGAGTCATCGGGTAGTTCCGTAAACTCAAAGTCGATCCCCGCAAGTTCCGTCAGACGGTTGACCAATCGGCGGGCCTCCTTCAGGTTTTCCTCCAACAGTTGCACTTTGAACTGATACCGGCGGAGTTGTTCGTTTTCTTCCTTCAGTTTGCCGGCCATAGCGGCGCTTGTCAGAACCTGGCCGTAGAAGGAAAAAAACAGCGCAATCCCGATCAGCAGAGCGATCAGAGCCGCAACAATCAGCTTCAGCACCCAGACCCGCATACGCAGTCCGTGCCGTGCGTCGGTCCCGTCCGGGATCAGCATGATTGTCACGTATGTCGACGGTTTCACCTTCTGTCTGCCTCACTCTGATAGCGTGCCCGACCCGGCCGGACGCTGATGCTACATAGTAACCTTTCGAAACAACTCCAACAGGCGGTCAAGATCATTGTCGGAGTAGTACTCAATCTCTATCCGCCCCCGCTTGAGGCCGCGATGTATCTTCACCGACGTCCCCAGCAGTTGCCTCAGGAAAGACTCTGCCTCCGCTACCGCGGGGCTTTTCCTTTTGGGTACCAGTCTTCTTTTCCTGGCGCGACCTGCCCGGTTCTCCACATCGCGCACGGTGAGGGCATCGGACACGATACGTTCCGCCAGGCGCAGTTGTTCGGCCTCATCGTCGAAAGCGAGAATCGCACGGGCATGACCTTCCGTGAGTTTCCC
>JAGLXI010000338.1 GCA_023132995.1 Candidatus Zixiibacteriota bacterium
GAGTTTTTCAACAGCCTGCTAATACGTCGACAGGAAAACGTGGATCAAGAGACACCTGTTGTGGCATGTAGCCGATACGAGAACGCGCCTGCCGTGATGTCTGCGTAAGAACCCGCACGCGACCTGCGGTCGGTTTCAACAAGCCCAGCATGAGTTTCAGCAGAGTCGTTTTGCCGCCGCCGTTAGGACCGACAATCCACACGAACTCTCGTTCCTGTATCCGGAGAGACACGTTTTCCAGGACAGAGGCGCCGTCGTAGGAAAACCAGACGTCCTCCAGGTGGATGATTGGTTCCGTCGTCACGGGGTGCTCTCTCCCATCAGCATGTTGCCGTGGCTGTCTGCCGAGTCGGTGTCCGTTTCCGATCTGTTCTTTATCATTCCAAATCCAGGCCTTTTGCGATGGCCTCTGCTACCTGTTCCAGGTTGTCAAGATAATCACGCGCGAGGGGGTCAATCGGCACAAGGGTGGCTCCGATAGCATCTGCTATCGCCTGAGCGCCCTTGTTTGAAAACTGGGGCTGGACAAAGATCACCTTTGCGCCGTCGGCCCTGGCGCGCTCCATCAGGGCGGCCAGTTCTTTCGCGCCGGGCTCCTTGCCGTCCACTTCTATCGCAACCTGCCGAAGGCCGAATGCCTGACCAAAATAGCCGTAGGCCGGGTGAAAGACGAAGAAACTCTTCCCCTTGTATGGTGCCAGGATCGCGGCAACACGTGACCTCAGGCTGTCAAGCTCGGCAACAAACGTGTCCCGGTTGCGCTGGTAGTTCCCAGCGTGGGCCGAGTCGAGACGACACAGTTCATCACACGTGTTTCGGGCCATGATCTTGACGAGGTTGGGATCGAGCCAGACGTGCGGATCAAGTTCGGTTGGCCCGCCATGACGGCTCTCGTCGGCGACGCTCCGGTCATCTCCTTCGTGCCGGTGATGATGCCCATCCTCGATCTCCAGCAGTTCGATACCCTCACGCAGATCGCAAACCTTCAGGTCGGGATAGATAGCCCGGATTTCCGGCAGCAGTGTGTTTTCAAACGGCACGCCGATTCGGAAGTAGATCTGCGCCTCGTCGAGCCGGGTCATCTGGCGGGGTGCGGGTTCGAATGTCGCCGGGGACTGTCCCGGCCCCACAAGCACTTCCACTGTGACATGGTCACCGCCCACCCGCTCGACTATGTACGCTTGGGGCGGCACGCTCACGAAAGCAATCATGACCGGTTCGGATTGTTCAGTCGCCTCAATGTTGGAGGCCATGCAGCAAAGACACAGCGCCAACAAAACGTTGATCTCATAGGCGACACAGGCCGGACGGGAGTTGTTGAGAGTCCGCATTAGAGCACCTCCGGGGTCACTTTCGCCCGACCCCACGGCGTCCGGCCCGACCTCGATTCGAGCAGACCAGACGGAATTCGTGGCAGTCATCGCATTCTTCTAACGGGTGGTTCCGGGCGAAGCTGTCCCAGTGTTCCTTCTGCCTCGGCGTCAGAACCCCGGTTCCCGCGCAGAGCGGACAGGCGCTGTCAAGCGCCACCGTGACCGCCTGGCGGATGAAGTCGGAACGATTGGGAATGCCCTTCATCGCCTCAAGGAGCGACTCGTCCACTTTGAAAGTGACAATCTCCGACTTGTTCTGTCTCACTGCCATATCTCCTACGTTACGGCTCCGGCCACACTATTGACACCGCAAGGTAATACTTAGTATTACCGAATGTCAACAGGTATAATAGTCGGTAGATTCCGCATGGCAGACGGGATGTCCGTCGCACGCTTTAGAATATCTGCCTAATAGCTGCCACCTCTGTACCCTCCAAGAGTGTCAGCGTCGGGTGGGTTTTGTTTGACCGAAAGAACGCACCTGTCGCTCAGCTTTAGGTGCGGTACCAGTATATGGCGGCCGCTTGCTCCGCGCGGCAGATTGGGAGATCAGCCGCGCACGTTAATTCGCAAGAGATGTCACGGCCTACGCCAGCTTTTCGAGCAATTCCTCAGGGATGTCGAAGTTGGCGTAAGTCTTCTGGACGTCGTCGAGGTCCTCAAGCAGTTCGTAGAGCTTCAGCATAGAGCTTGCTTGGGATTCCTTGTCCAGCCTGACCGAGTTCTGCGGGGTCATCGTCACTTCGGCGGAGACCATCGGGATGCCCTTAGTTTCTACGGCAGTTCGCACGGCGTCGATGTCCTCGGGTTTGGTGATGATCTCGTATGACCCGGAGTCGGTGATGATATCCTCGGCGCCGGCGTCCATTGCCGCCTCCATGACGGTGTCCTCGTCAGCCGCATCCAGGTCGATGGTGATAATCCCCTGCTTCTCAAACATCCAGGCGACGCAGCCGCTGGAGCCGAGGTTGCCGCCGTACTTGGCCAGTACGTGACGGATTTCCGACACACAGCGGTTCTTGTTGTCAGTCAGAGCCTCCATGTATATCGCCGTTCCGCCCGGCCCGTAGCCTTCATAAGTGATCGATTCATACGTCACCCCCGGCAGTTCCCCAGTGCCTTTCAGGATGGCGCGCTTGATGTTGTCGGCCGGCATATTGGACGCCTTGGCCGCAGCGATAGCCGAGCGCAGGCGCGGGTTGCCTTCGGGGTCGCCGCCTCCGTCGCGGGCGGCTATGGTTATTTCCTTGATGTGCCGTGTGAAAACGCGGCCGCGTTCGGCGTCGGCTTTCCCTTTCTTTCTCTTGATCGTCGCCCATTTGGAGTGACCGGACATGAGATATATCTCCCTTATATGAAACCGCGTACTTATCGGTTTTGAAGTGGCCAGTCCCACAGCAAGCTGTGGTCCGCCTGGCCACATGAAACTATAACAAATCGGGGTGAACTTAGCAAGGGGGACTATACCACAAAAAAACTGCCCAGATAGGCATAACCTCTCTGGGCGGTATGATTTCGCAATCAAAGGCAATCGGAAATCAGTTAGAATCTCCCATCCCGTAATCGGGGTTCAGATTCTCGTCCATTCACAGCCTCCTTGAGTTGCTAAGCCCCTATAAACAGGGGGCCTGTTATATTATCGCAACAAAGTAGTGTTTTCGCAACAAAAAAGTACTCACGAACTGCTTGTCAAGGAAAAAACTCTCAGAAATCATACAGTTGAGCATCAAGTTCTAATAGCTTCTGTGTTGACATTGACTTCGAGGCTCCACGCGTTGCCTCATTGAAGAA
>JAGLXI010000339.1 GCA_023132995.1 Candidatus Zixiibacteriota bacterium
CGAGTTTTTCAACAGCCTGCTAGGCGAGTTCTTGAGGAACGCGCGGTATAGCTTCACAGTCCCTGGCGGTGCACAGTTTGAGGCACAACGCGCTGAAAAGACGATAGGTGAAACGCCCGACACAGATCGAGCGAAAAGGGAAGAATCCGAAGCGGCAGTCGAACAGGTGCGGGCATCGAAGCAGCCACCCGGGGAGAATACCGCAGCACTGATATACTGGTTCCAGCGTGCGGCATATTGGGAAGCTCGGTTTCTGAATCTGTTCCTAGTACCACGCACGCAGGAACTGCTGAGGGCAATTAAGTTTGCTGGCCGCCCGCAGACCCGGGAAGAGATAGAGGAAACTGGTCTCAGATATGGCAGAGACTTGCGAGAAGTCGAAATCATGATCAACGTTCTATTAGGTCATGCTCTACTTGTGCTGCGGGAGGACGGGTTCTCCATCAACCAGAAAGGGATTGATTTCCTCTCTTTTGTGGACACGGGCGACTTCCCCGTGCAGACTGAATAGGAGCCGCTTCCCCGACTCATGTGGCAAGAATTGTGTTGGGCGTACACCGCGCACAACGCCACAGAATCTCCGGTCAAGCGCAGCCCCACCCCCACACTCCCCCCACAAAAAGCAACATCAGCAGTTGGACTTTCGCGCGAACATGGTTACTTTATCCTCAGAAGTATGGAACCGAAGGGTGCTGACAAGCGGCCGTTTCTGGGCATGTTTTTCAGGTGCTGCCGCGTGTATTCGCGGATATATCTGAACCGGAAACAGACCGCCTTCGTGGGCTGGTGCCCCAAGTGCGCCGCCAGAGTCGAGATAAGAGTCTCCCCCACCGGATCCGACAGCCGGTTCTTCTCAGCCGATTAGGCAAGGTGTGACCTATCGTGGGACTGCTGAAATCGAAAATAGTGGTCGCCCCCATGGGCGAGATTGAGTTCCCCATGATCACTCGCCTGGCGGCGGAAATCGGGCCGGTGTTCAACCGCTCGGTCGATATCCTGAAAGGCATGCAATTGCCGACCGAGGCCCACAACGTGGTCCGCAACCAGTACTACGCCCTGGTTATTCTCGCCAAACTGGAAAGAACAAAATCCAACCCCCGGGAAAAAGTGATTGCCGTCTGCGAAGAGGATTTGTATCTCCCTGACGAGAATTACATCCTGGGGCATGCGGATGTGCTTTCGGGCACGGCAGTGGTCTCGCTGTACCATTTCCGGCAGGAGTTCTATGGGCTCCCCGAGGACGACAGCAAGATATACCCCCGGTTGTTCAAGGAAACGGCGCACCAGGTGGGGCATCTGTTCAACTTGAGTGAGTGTCGCAACCCTAAATGCGTGAACTACTTCAGCCAGATGATGCTGGATATCGACAACAAGCAGGACCGCTTCTGTGATATCTGTCGCCGCCAGCTTACCGGTATGGTATAGCGACAGGACAGGAGTCACATCTCAGGATGAACCTTGACCAGATAGTCGACAGGCTCCGAAGCGACAAGGCCATTAACCGGAATATCGCTCACTGGAAGACCTTCCCTCCGCGCGAAGCCGTGTACGCCGATTTCCCGGATAGTATCGACCAACGGCTGGTAACGACTTTCGCCGAGAAGGGGATCGACCGGCTCTACTCTCACCAGGCCGAGGCAGTCCAACAGGTTCTGCATGGCAAGAATGTCGTGGTCGTCACGCCGACCGCATCGGGTAAAACCCTGTGCTACAACCTGCCGGTTTTGGATCGAATACTCAAGCAGCCGGAGTCGCGGGCGCTGTACCTTTTTCCCACCAAGGCCCTTTCCCAGGACCAGGTGAGCGAGCTGTACGACCTGATTCAGAAATTAGATGTCGACATCAAAACATATACGTACGACGGCGACACGCCCCAGACGGCTCGCCGTGCTATCCGCAGCGCGGGGCATATTGTCGTGACCAACCCGGACATGCTGCACGCCGGTATTCTCCCCCACCACACCAAGTGGATCAAGCTGTTCGAGAACCTCAAGTACGTGGTGATCGACGAAGTACACCAGTATCGTGGTGTGTTCGGGTCGCACCTGGCGAACGTTGTCAAGCGGCTGAAGCGCATATGCCGATTCTACGGCTCTGACCCGACGTTTATCTGCTGTTCGGCCACTATCGCCAATCCGGACGAACTCGCCGGCCGAATCATAGGAGCCGACGTGGCGTTAGTCGACAACAACGGCGCGCCGTCCGGTGAGAAGCATTTCCTCATCTATAACCCGCCGGTAATCAACAGCCAACTTGGAATTCGCAAGTCGGCCGTCAATGAGGCTGCCCGACTGGCAGCGGGTTTCCTCCGCTCCGGGATTCAGACTATCGTATTCGCGCACTACCGCCTGTACGTGGAGGTCCTGCTCACCTATCTCCAGCGGGAATTGAAGGGAAGCTTCGGGCGGGGCATAAACATCGCCGGTTACCGGGGAGGTTACCTGCCGAACGAACGTCGCCGCATCGAGCGGGGGCTGCGTGACGGCTCCATCACCGGGGTCGTGTCCACCAATGCTCTGGAGTTGGGGATCGATATCGGCAACCTGGACGTGTCGATAATTGTCGGCTACCCCGGCTCCATCGCCTCACTGCACCAGCAGGCGGGACGCGCCGGGCGTCGTTCCGGCACCTCTCTCACGATCATGATCGCCAGTTCAACACCCCTCAACCAGTTCCTTTGCGCCGAGCCGAAATACATTTTCGAGCGTACGCCCGAATCGGGAGTAATCGACCCGGACAACCTGATAATCCGCACCAGCCATCTCAAGTGCGCTACCTTCGAGTTGCCCTTCGACGATGAGGATGCCAGGCAGCAAGACGGTTCGGGCGAGATTCTCGATTACCTAGCCGAGAGCGACATCCTGCGCAAGACGGGTGATCGCTACTACTGGTCCTCCGAGATATACCCGGCCCAGCAGGTGTCGTTGAGATCAGCCTCCCCGGAGAACTTTGTTATTCTCAACGAAAGCAACAACTGCGAGGTTGTGGGGGAAGTGGACTATTTCTCCGCCCCGATGTTTCTGCACCCGGAGGCAATCTACCTGCACGCCGCCGAACAGTACCAGGTAACGAAGCTCGATTGGGAGGGCCGCAAAGCGTACGTGAAGGAAGTCAAGGTCG
>JAGLXI010000034.1 GCA_023132995.1 Candidatus Zixiibacteriota bacterium
AACAGAGAAAGGTAAGCGAAGAAGCGGCTGAATCGGGGGTCGCCGTGCATATAGCCGACGGAATAGATCTCGACGGCAGCGCCGATGGTGGCTACTACTACCAGCATGACTGCTGCCAACGGGTCGATCAGGATACCGATCTCCAGCACGAAACCGGCCAGATCGATGAACTTGTAGTACGCCTCGTAGGCGACACCGTGGCGGGTGATGGTCTCAATCAGGACCACCACCGACATGACCCACGAGGCTAAGATCGTCATAATCGAAAAAGCGGCTGAAAGCTGCTCCTTCCAGCGCAGGAAGAAGACGATCATGACAAATGACAGAAGCGGCAGCAGCGCGATCAGGAATGAATACTCGGTCATATCCGTCCTACCACTTCATGACATGAATGTTGTCGGTGCCGATGCCGCGCCAGTTACGATAGATCAACAGCACGATAGCCAGCCCTACCACAGCTTCCGCCGCCGCCACCACTACGATGAAAATGGCAAACATCTGCCCGATTAGTCCGTCAGTAGCCACGAACCTGTTGAATGCGACGAAGTTGATGTTGGCGGAGTTGAACATCAGTTCCAGCGACATGAGGATGCCGATCACGTTGCGGCGTGTCAGAACCCCGAAGAGGCCGACCGAAAACAGGATCGCCGCCAAAGCCAGGTACGGGAACATCAGGAGCGCTCCTTTCGAGCCAGGACGACAGCGCCTATCAGAGCCGCCAGCAGCAAGACCGACACGACTTCAAAGGGCAACATAAACTCGGTCATCAGGTACTTGCCGATCGCCGAGACGTTGTCGAAAGAAAGGCCGGAGGGGGATATATCCCAGACCCTGGTCTTCTTGATGAGGAACATCGCTCCGGCGGCGAACATGACACACGCAACGAAAGCGATCGTAGCATTCTCGTTGGTCTGAGTGATCTTTCCACCGGCCAGGTCGCTGGTGAGCATGACCGCGAAGATAATCAGTATAGCCACCGCGCCAACATAAATGAGCACCTGCGCCGCCGCCAGGAACTCCGCCTCCAGTAACAGGTAAATGCCCGCCACCGCGAAAAGACACACCACCAGAGCTAAAGCGCAGTGGAAGATATTCTTCAGGCTGACCACCAGCATCCCGGAGACAATAATCACCACCGACAGTATCCAGAAAACAACTCCCGCCTCGGGTACTTCCATTACGATCCTCCTCCCTCCGGCGGCTGTTCACCCTGGTTTTCCTTCGGCTGCTTGTTCTCATCAGATGGCTCGCTTGACTCCGGCTTCGGTTCTGATTCCGCCGCTGATGTGTCGCTTTCCGCCGGTTTGGGCGTGGCCTTCTTCTTCCTGCGTGTGTCTACGTAAGGAACGTCCCGACCCACCTCCTGCAGGCGGTCCTTGTCCCAGATCAGCCCGTCCTTGTTCCAGACCGAAAACTCATACTTGGTGGCCATCTTGATCGCCGAGAAATTGCACGCTTCCTCGCACAGGCCGCAAAAGCAGCACAGGCCGTTGTCAACGTCGAACAGGTCGAGTACTTTCTTTTTGTTCTCATCGCGATGGTACTCGATCTTGATGGCGCCGCTGGGACATGCTTTCATACATAACTCGCACGAAGTGCAGTTGAGTTCGCCCGTATTCTTGTCCGACAGAAGCACCACGATCCCGCGCGACCGCTCCGGCATGGTCCAGCGTTCTTCCGGGTACTGAATCGTGATAGCATGTCGTCCCAGGTGCTTGCCGGTTATGCCCAGCCCCTTGACGAGGTTTTTCAGATCTTTGACGACACCCATCAGTTATTCACTCACTCTCACCAGTACCACCCGGCATACTTGAACCAGCCGGCCACGACCAGGTTGGCAAACGTCACCGGCACTAAGAACTTCCAGGAGAACTCCATCAGCTGATCCACCCGCAGCCTCGGGTAGGTCCAGCGGAAAAGCATCAGCAGCAAGACAATACACAGCGTCTT
>JAGLXI010000340.1 GCA_023132995.1 Candidatus Zixiibacteriota bacterium
GGCCCCCCTGTGGTCCTGACACCGAATCCGTCGAGACCGCGCCTCGACCTACTACTGTCGAGACTACAACTCTCCGCCGCCGACAATCGTGAAAAGACGCCCCTACCCCTCAATCTCCTCCGTCTTGCGGTTGTTTAGGCGCTCCATCAGCCAGCCGCTGCGGACGGCAATGTAGACAACCGCTACAATGGCAGCCAGACCCAGCCCGATCGCCAGCAGGTAATACCACTTCATGTTACGCATTACAGACCCCTGTCAGTATCCGAGTTACTTACTTTCATACACTGTCTTGTCCGAGTCGAGATCATCGGAGCGGTATCATTTGTTTCGATAGCGGCGATACGCCCGCGAGTTTCTACCAGTCCGAGAGCATGATCCGGCATCTGAGATAATTATACGTCATTGGCAGAAAAAAGCAAACAATCCGCGGTGTGTGTGAGTCCACAAAAAAGGAAGGGCGATGTTCCTGAGAGCCCTAAGGACACCGCCCATCCGTCGTCTGACCGCCCGCACCCCCCTCGAGCGCGGGCGGCACCGACCTAAGAGAAAAGAGAAAGAACAAACCAAGCACAAACCACAGTGCTCAGGAGCAAAAATGACACCCTCCCAGTAGGCAACAGTTGTGCCGAGGGCTTTCGGGGCGGCAGGATCAGGCGTATAGTGTGGTGAACGGCAACGAATTGTGCTTCTCGTGCAATGCCAGGGGCAATGCGATACCTGATCGCTATCGTATGATCGTACGAACAGACGTCACAAAAAAGCGGCAAGCGCCTGTTTTGCAGACGCTTACCGCAACCAAGGAATGAAAGTCAATATCGTGACGCCGCACGATGCGAGCCAATTGGGCGAGCCATGTGGGCGGCTGCCTGACTCTCATGCAGGTGCGGGCAGAGGTTTCCCGGCGACCCGTGTCAGTCTACCGGGTCACCGTTTTCGTGATACTTAGATCAGCAGGCCTCCTTCTGCAGTTGGATGCCGTAGCGCTTCAGTTTCGTCCGCACGGTCGCCTCATGAATACCGAGCAGCCGGGCCGCTTCAGACTTGTTGCCTCCAGCGGCTACCAACGCCTCGGTGATCAATTGCCGTTCAAACTGCTCAACGCGTTCGAAAAGCGTGCGCGAAACGGCCGGGGTTTCCGAGTTGAAAACAGTCCGCGATAACTCGGCCAGGTCACTGTCGGCAACAAGATCGGCCATCACTTCCAGCCGTCTGACCCGGTTGTAGAGTTCGCGAGTATTGCCCGGCCACGAATACGAGAGGAACTGTCTGAGCAATTCGCCCGAGACTTTCTGCCCTTGCTTCGAAAGACCGCAACGCACCAGGAAGTGCGCCAGAAGAATGGAGATGTCCTCTTTGCGCTCACGCAGGGGGGGAATGCAGAAAGCAAGACCGCTGAGCCGGTAGTAAAGGTCCCGCCGGAACCCGCCAGTCTCGACCATTTCCTGAAGGTCCTTGTTCGTGGCGGTTACCAGCTTGATATCAAGGTCGCGCTCACAGGTGGACCCTAAGGGAGTGACTTTTTTCCTTTCCAGAACACCGAGGAGTTTCGTCTGGAGCTGAAGCGGCATATCGCCGATTTCGTCCAGGAGCAGCACGCCGCCGTCAGCGGCCATGAACAGACCCTGCTTGTCTGTGTCGGCCCCGGTAAAGGCGCCGCGGTGGTATCCGAACAGCTCTGATTCCAGCAGTGTCTCCGGCACCGACGCACAGTTGATCGTTACAAATGGCATTTCCGGCCGGGTCACGTGATGGAAATACCTGGCCATGTGGTCCTTGCCGACACCTGTTTCACCCGTCAACAGCAGAGGCAGGTCGGCTCGGCCTATCGCCGGGAGTTGGTCTTTGAACTGCCGAATCTCTCCTGAATTGGTAAGAAAATCCACGCCGTCGGGGCAACTCTTAGCCGTTTCCGGGTTGCTGCGTAAGGCAGCGGCCGGATACTCGATGTTGCTGATAAGCTCTTCAACCTCCAGGCGTTTCACGGAAAGGTTTCTGTGAGCGTACAGAGTCTCGGCCCGGAACAGGAAGGTCAATTGCCGGCGCTGCGGAAACAGTCTCGATTTCCCGGCTGCTACCAGCGCCTCAGCCGTTTCGAAGCATACACCGACCTCCTCAAGCCCGTCGATCGCCTGCATGTACAGCTCTCTGGCCTGGTCGTTGTCGCCTTCTGCTTCGGCAATAGCCGCCTTTATCCTGCACAGTGCCCCGTTTTCCACCTTGTCGCCGGTTTCGCCGATGTTCAGACTCGCTTTCGCAGCCCAGCGCCTGGCGACTCCGAGGTTTGTCTGTCGCAGGCTGACTTCGGCCAGGTGGCGCATAATGCGACCAGCAAGGCTGGTGTTGGAACCCATCTGCTCGGCCAGCGTCAGCGCTTTGCGAAGTGTCTGCCGTCCCTGTCGGAGTCGCCCGGTGCGATACTCAAGCTCTCCTAAGTAGCTCAGACAGATTGCCTCATCGCGCCGGGTACCCGCTTCGATTGCGTCGAGGCAGGCCGACTTGAGAATCTCCTCCGCCGTTGCGTAGGCACCCTCCTGCAAGTGCGCGTAGCCCAATGCTATTCGCGAACGAGTGACTTCGGCCCGATCTCCCGACTCGGTGGATAGATCAATGTTGAGTTGGAGATACTCCCGTGCCTTGGAGAACTCTCCGACAAAGGTATGGATACGGCCGATATTGCCCATCATGTAGGCCAGCTTACGCCGGTCACCGAGGCGACGGGCAATGGCAGTTGCATCCATCAGCACTGTTAAAGAACGTCCGTACTCGTTTTGTCTGTAGAGCAAGCCGGCAAGCATGTTCAACGCCCGGCTCTGACCCTCAAGACAATCATTGCGGCGGAAGATCGATTCCGCATCACGGAAGGCCCGTTCTGCTTCCTTCAGTTCACCCAGAGAACGCAGGATACCACCGAGAGTCACGAATATCTCTGCCGCCAGAAGGCTGTCGCCGTTTTCGGCCACCCTGTTCTGCGCGACTCTGGCAGTCCTCAAAGCTGTCGGGTAATCAGCGAGGGAAGCATAGGCCTTGGCGACGCGGTGCAGAATCTCTCCCGCACAGACCATACCGGCTGCCTCAATCGCATCACGATTGTCCTCGTAATACTGAATGAGGCCGGCATGGTCTTGCTTGTCGGCGAGCGACGCAACATAGTGCGCCGTGGCGCCGTCAAGCTCAACGCCAACACATGTTTCCTTCGCCATAGTCAATTGCCCCTGTTGTTTGACGTAATCTGGTTTCCCGGATTGAAATTGTTTTCCGGCTGAGGTTGAACGAGCGGCCTGGTGATGGGCTGCTCCTTCGCTCTGCGCCCGAGGACGTAAAGCCTCTTGAGTGTGATGCTGTTGTAGAAAATATCCAGCGGCAGGAAACCCGTGCACAGGAACGCCGTCCGGTCGCCGCCGGGGATGTTTCCGCTTACGCCGTTCTCACCACCCCAGGTATGATCGTCGGAATCCATCTGCCAGGGGGCGACGTATCCCTCGGGGTAGTTCTTTGAGTCGATCTCCCCTCCGTACAGGCCGATCATGAAGACCAGCGCGAGGGTCGATGCCAGTACCATTCGTTTCATCACTTCACTCCTTGGTATAGAATGTTTATGGAATAGTCACATAATGTCCCACATCCCTGTGTATGGCGGACTTTATAAAAGCGTGAGGCCTGGAGACGAGCATCCCGTCCCCGCAACTAAGATACCTCATAACACAATGTATGTCAATCGATTTCTGGATGTGGTAGTACTAAAAGAGGGCGTGCTCAAAGTGGGACGGGATCACCGCGAGGTCGGCCTCCAAAATGAG
>JAGLXI010000341.1 GCA_023132995.1 Candidatus Zixiibacteriota bacterium
GTTCCTTTGGCCTACTCGACCATTGAAAGCAGGTTACTCTGGCCGTTAACACGGGGACACGAGTGATGGCGGCAAACACAGGGAGTTCCACGATGGATGAGTGGATTGCCGGATTTGAGGCACGCAAGCACACATTGCTGCTCAATACGGCCAAGACTGTCTCCTCGGCTGAACGCAAGGCAGACCCCTATGGGAACAGCGCGATGGCGGCACTGCTGCTTGGACTGGATGAGGATATGTGCAACTCAGTCCTCTGTCATGTCGCAGAATGGTTCGACCATTCTCACCCTACAGGGCGGTCACATGACGGCGAATGTGACTTCGCTGCGATGAAGCTTTGCCGCGCCTTCCACTTGTTCCGCAACGGTTCACTGCTTTCACGGCACACGCTCCAGCGTATCAAGCGGTTCTTCTTGACGCAGGACTTCAAGAGCAAATACGATTCTGAGAACCATCATCTTCTATTCCGCACAAGCCGGTATCTCATGAGTAGTGTCTGGCTGGACAGCAGCTTTGAGGCATACGGGCGGGCCGGGCAGGAATTGGCAGCGGCGGATGCGAACTGGCTTGATGCTTACATTCGGTTCCGCGCACGCCGAGGCTGGGGTGAGTTCGACTCCTCGTGCTACATCGTGCCGGACCTGGAATGTCTCTTCGGCCTTTACGACTATGCGCCATCACCCAAACTCAGGCGCCTTGCCGAGATGATGATAACTGTGTTACTTGCTGATATGGCCGTTGATTCTCTGGAAGGCATGTATTGTGGGCCACACGGAAGGATCTACGAAGCCCATGCTCTTGACCATAGGAACGAACCCTCATTTCCACTTCAATATCTGTACTTTGGAGACGTGCCCCAAGATTGGCTGGGAGATCGAGGAACGTTGGTGGACGCTCTGGTCTCCGACTACAGGCCGCCGGACATCCTACTGAGAATCGCAACCAGGCGCAGAAAGCCTTACGAGAATCTTGAGCGTAAACATCTGCATAACACCTCGGATGTTCTACCATCCCAGCCGTTCGCAGGTAGCATCCGAAAGTATACGTACTGGACGCCCCACTACGTTCTGGGATGCGTTCAGCGGCAGGATCCCTATCCAGCCGATTGTCCCGGCCGGTGGTACAGTCATCACGAACAGCACGAATGGGATCTTACTATCGCTGGGCATCCGAGGACACGCATCTTTACACATCATCCCGGCAAGAAGGGGAACGAGCACGGCTACTGGACGGGCGACTTGAGTTGCGGATGCGGGTATTTCCTGCAGCATCGCAACATTCTGCTCGCCCTCTATGACATCCCTCCCGGTGAGCCCTACCAGTATATTCACGCCTACGTTCCACGTGAGGCATTTGACGGGATCCTCGAGCGCGATGGTCTGCTTGTCCTCCGCAAGAACAAGGTCCTGGTAGGCTTAAGGCTTCTTGGGGGCTATACCTGGACGACTTCCGGCCCATACCGGGACAAGGAAGTCATCAGTCACGGACCTAGGAATGGGGTCATCTGCGAGGTCGGTTTGCTTTCAGATTACGGTTCACCTGAAGCGCTCGCGGACGAAATGGCGGCCAACGAAACTTCTTTTGACGATAAAGTCATGGTTCTGTGCTATCGGTCCCACCGCACCGGCGAACTCCGTCTTAATACCAGGGGGCTAAGAGAAGTGAACGGACAAGAGCTTGACCTCGAATACCCAACGTACTCCTGTCCTTATCTGCATTCAGATTGGGACAGTGGAGTGATAGACCTGAAGCACGGTGGGAATCACGCTCGGCTTGATTTCCGCGAAACCTGTGACGATTCAGTTGCGCTGAAAGTGGCTGGATTGGGGTGCGAACAAGGCGCTCCAGCGGACGCGGACAAACCGCGCCGCTGAGCTTTGACGTTCGATGCCGGAGAAGAGACAATGATAACGACTGAGGAATCCAAGTGTTTGTCCTGTGTTCAGGAAGTGGATGTTCTTGTTGTTGGGGGCGGCCCCGCCGGCGTCGGAGCTGCATTCGCGGCCGCTCGTAACGGAGCTGAGACCCTTGTCGTTGAGCAGTTCAACTGTCTCGGTGGTGTGGCAACCGCCGGGGGACATGGTCATATCTCCAAGTATGACGAG
>JAGLXI010000342.1 GCA_023132995.1 Candidatus Zixiibacteriota bacterium
AGCCGCGATTCGCAGTGGTGGCAACGGGACGTCGGGGTTACGGCCCGTTAATTGACGTGCGTGGAGGCTGCTTGTGGTTGCAGACACCGAACCGCCGGTTGACTATCCCATAGACGGGACTCTTGACCTGCACATGTTCGCTCCGGAAGACACCCGTGAGGTTGTGAAGGAATACATAGCGGCCTGCCTCCGGAAGAACATCCTGAGAGTGCGAATCGTGCACGGCAAAGGCATCGGGGTCAAGAGGCGGATCGTCCACAAGCTTCTGGGCGATCATCCGAACGTGGTACGGCACCGCCACGAGGGAGGCTTTGGGGGTGGTTGGGGGGCGACAGTGGTCGATCTGAAACCTTGACCGGGGCAGGGGAACGGTGCGCAAAAAACCGCCACAGGTGGTCTGTGGCGGTTCATGGATCAGTCTGATCCGGCTTACATTTCGTTGAGGATATACTTTATGGGATTGACGGCCTTGCCGTTGCGGCGAACCTCGTAGTGCAGGTGGGGGCCGGTTGAATAGCCGGTTGATCCCATCAGGCCGACCACTTCGCCGCGCTTGACCCGTTGGCCCACTTTTACCTTGTACTGGGAAAGGTGAGCGTAGCGACTTTCCAAACCGTAGCCATGATTGATCACAACCATCTTGCCCAAGCCGCCAGTCGAGGACGCCCGAACCACCTTGCCGTCGGCTGCGGCAATGATCTGCGTGCCCCGACGATTGGCGATATCAATTCCTCGGTGCATCCTCTTGTAACCGGTGAAGGGATCGAATTTCATTCCGTAACCGCGGGATTGCCACCCTTTGGCAGGCCAGATCGACGGCGTATGATCGAGACGGTCCTTCAGGTCAAGCAGCGCTGTTTCCACCTCGCCATATTTCTCCAGTTCGAACCGGGAAAGGCGCAACAACCGATCCAGTTCCACTTCGGTAGTATAGGCAACCTTCCGGGCATCGCTCATCACAGCCACAGCGGGAGACACGGGTCCGCCGATACCAAGTCGGCGCTCCTGTTCGTCTATAGCGGGAAGGTCAAAAACCGTCCGCACGTAGACTTCCTTCTCGATCAGTTCATCGTACCGGCTCTCTACTTCCGACAGGGTCCAGCGCATCTGCTCAAACTTTTCGGTAAGGGCTTCGTTCTCTGTGCGGAGACGTTCCAGTTCGTGAGAGGCCACTCGATCGCTGAAGAACTGGGCCGAGAAGAAAAGGCTGACCAGCAATAGCACTACCGCCGCCGCCCCGGAGATGTAAAGGGCGAATACGGGTATGCTGATCTGCTTGAGGATCCCCCGCGCGTTGGGGATCAGCATGAACGTGAGTTTTTTACCGAACATATCCTCTGTCTACTTTCGCCTGCGGCCGGCTCCAGCGATGGACCGGGAAACCATCGGCTCCGCAGAATCAATTACTAATCGCTCAACACAGCGAGGAAACTATCTGAGCGACCTGTCGGTGTCAAGGTTAAACTACTTAATGAGCACATACTCTTCCCTAAGCACCTTATTTACAATCTTGGCCAGTTTCTCTGACTGCAGACTCTGCAGGCTGTAAAGGTGCCAATATGTCTTTTTCGGCAGCCCTCTGAAAACCCTCTTTTTCTTGGGTGTCGCCATCGCTCGTTCCTCCGGTGGTTAATCGGTCGCCCGAAGCGATGACACGGCAGCCTTGCTTCCTATCGCTTATCGGGCGACACGGGAAAACATTTAGTCTCGCTGTCACACCAACGCAGATACCGTGCCCTGTCACGAGTTGGCCCACGACAATCGTCGTGGAAGGTAAGCTGCTCATATTCAGCGATTTGCGTGGCGGCATAGGTCCCGAGTCGGCCCGTCGGCCGAGATCAGCCGCCAAATCCTGTTGGAATTGTCCCATATTTGCTCCTGTAGCTGCAATAGTTGAACAGCCCGCAGGCGACTCGGACGGCGGATCGGCCGATTGACTGCGCCGCCGGCTTGTGTTAGATTCAGCCTCGTATCAAAGAAGATAAGGAGCCGAGAAATGGTCAGTCTTAATGGTAGAATCGTCCTGATTACCGGGGCGTCGGCGGGGATCGGCGCTGCCTGCGCTCGCAGTTTTGCTACCGCTGGGGCGCGGTTGATTTTGGCCGCAAGGAGAACCGATCGCCTCAAGCAGCTTGCAGCCCAGTTGAATACCGAAGTGTACGTTCAGTCGCTGGATGTTCGCAACCGCTTAGCGGTCAAAGAGTTCGTCGCAGCTCTTCCCGGGGAATGGCGAGACATAGAAATCCTGGTCAACAACGCTGGTCTGGCGCAGGGCTTTGACAAACTCCACGAGGGGAAAATCGACAATTGGGAGACCATGATCGACACCAATGTGAAGGGCCTGCTGTATGTCAGCCGGGCCGTTATCCCAGGAATGGTGGAGCGTGGGCGCGGGCATGTCATCAACATCGGCTCCATTGCCGGTCATGAGGTCTATCCCGGGGGGAACGTCTACTGCGCCACCAAGCACGCTGTCGACGGGCTGACGAAAGGAATGCGAATCGATCTTGTCGATACCCCGGTGCGGGTGTCCACGGTCGATCCGGG
>JAGLXI010000343.1 GCA_023132995.1 Candidatus Zixiibacteriota bacterium
TCTTTGTTCGTTCTTCGATTGGCGTTCCAAATAATCTACGCGAATCAAACAAGGGGCGCAACATCAATTCTCTGCCGCTGGAGTCTCGTCGCCTCGGGAGCGACAGTCCGCACGACAGAGGATCAGGTTGACGAAAGCGCATGACCGTGATCGGTCGGCGGGGATTTTCTGAGCGGCGCAGGCTGCTGCTGCAGGAAGGGATCCCATTTTGTTCAATCCTTCATCAGTGGCGTCAGCAGTCACAGTTGAGTGTGGTCATACATTCGACAACGCCGGGTTACCGTTCGTCGGTGGGCCGACGGGACTTCGGGGTGGCGTATAACCACCTGACACGCAACGCCTTACGCGGGGCACTTCCTGCCTGCAGGGCCACTCGGTTCACAACGTCGGCAATCATAGAACGACGCGCAGGAAGTCTCGACGGTCGGGCTGTAATAAAAACGGAGCAACGATGAATGAAATGGCCGTTTCTGCCGTCGTATCCGGCAATTCCCGGGTGCAGATGCTTAAGTATTCCCGGAAAGAGACGACTATATGGCTATGATTTAACAGCGGGTGGTGATTGGCCATAGATTATTGTCCGCAATCGCTAACGACTCAAACAAGGAGTAGAGTATGGCTATGCGTAGAACCAGACGGACCACACGACGCATGTCGGTCCCCCGTCGCACAATGACCCGCCGGGTCGCACGGCCGTGGTGCCGCGAAGAGATGGCATTCATGCGCAAGTACTACCGCAACTACGAGACGGCCTGGATCGCCCGTCAACTCGGTCGCACCGTGTACGCAATTCGCTACAAGGCTGTCGACCTGAGCATCAAGAAGGCCAGCCCTTCTGTCTGGAGAGGGAATCGCGGCAGCAACAGCGCCTTCCGCAAGCCCACCACCCGCACCACCCGGAAGCCGGCCATGCGCAAGTCCGCCATGCGTAGAACCACTCGTTCCAGCACCTGGCGTGCGACTTCCAAGCGCCCGATGGCTCGCAAGCCCATGCAGCGTCGCACTCGTCGTATGCGCTAAGATCGACGAACCAAATAGGATTTAAGTATATTCACTCTGACCCGCTCTCTTTCGAGAGCGGGTCTTTTCTGTTATGTGCCCGGCGAGGCCCACCTGCCCTGGGGTATGGGTGGCAGGTTCAAACTCGCTTGGACCTGGCTGCTACGGCGGTCACTACGATAGAACGCCCGCTATGATTCGAGCGATGCCACCAGCGCCCGCACTTCCTCGGTGGTGCGGGGATCGCCATGCCAGTAGCGAAGGAACGATCGGAGGTGAACCAGGGCCGAATCAGTCGCCTGCCGATCCACGTACAACATCCCCAGGCGGTAATGCATGTCCGCCCTGATGGGGGCCGATTGCAAGCCCTTCCTAAAATAGACTATGGCCGAATCAGTTTCTCCCATTTCGCTCAGCACCACTCCCAGGCTGTGGTATCCGTCGGCATAGGCCGGGTTCTCTCTTACCGCGTGGCGATAAGCAGCGACGGCGCTGTCGCGCTGGTTCAGGCGCAGGTAGGCCACGCCAAGGTTGTTGGCGGCATCCGTGTAGCCGGGGATCTGCTCAAGCACCGATTTGAGCAGGGGCACTGCCTCCTCCGGCGTTCCGCCCTCGAGATACGCATACGCCAGGTTGTACCTCATTATGTAGTCGCCGGGCGCGAGTCGCACCGCCCTCTGCAACAAGTGTGACGCCTCGTCGAAAGCTCCTCTGCCGGTTAGAATAAGTCCTAAATTGTTGCTTGCTTCGGCCAGCGTTGAATCTTTGGCTAACGCCATGCGATAGTATCGCTCCCCGCCGACGCTGTCCCCCTGCTTTTCACAAATGGACGCCATAGTATACAGGCCCTGGGCTTCCGACTGACCGGCGAGGGAATAGACATCGGTATTGCAGACTACCAGCATTACCAGGAATGTAGAAACCGCTGCAGCCCTGAGAGCCGGGCGCAACTGTTTCCACTCGGCGGCAATCGTCACGACGGCATGGGCGGCGAACAGAACAAGCACGGGGACCATCGGCAATCGATAACGCGCCGTCACGAAGAACAGTATCACCGCCGGGATATAACATATCAGAAAGAGCGCCAGCGTTTTCTGCCGGGTCGTCCATAACCGACACAGTAGCAAACCGGCCACCGCCAGCGGGAGCAGAATCCCCCACGGGAAAGCAATCAGGCTCCGCCACATCAGTAGTTTTAGCAGGTGCGTTCTGTGCGCGAAGAAGTACAGATCGAAATTGTTGGACAGCTCGGTGCCTTCCACCAGGAGAATGAATTTGCGAAACAGGTGAGTCAGGAACCAACCCGGGTTGCTGGCGATGGTTCCCGCTGCTTTCCTGGCCCAGTATGTCGACTGCTCCGCGTCCGAAAGTTCCCGGCCGCAATCCTGTTCGGCTATGCGCTCGGCGTCCTCCATCATCCCCCACCAATCCCTTCTTGCACCGGGGAGCTTTGCCGAGACGCCGTCCGAGGACGGGTTGTTGCCGATGTATGCGTTCAGCCCGCCATAGGTACCGATCAGCGTGAACTCACCCGACTCGGCCAGGTTGTGAACGGTGATCGGCAGAATGGGAATCAGCACCGCCGCACCATAGACGACTACATGCGCGAGCGACGTCGGGGATCGTCCCTTGAAATGTCGCCAGAGCATCCAGAGGAAGACCGCCAGCGCAAACAGCAGCACGGTGGGGCGGGCGATAGCCGACAACCCCAAAAGCAGCCCACCGAGGGCGAAATGGATCGCGGTTGGGTTTT
>JAGLXI010000344.1 GCA_023132995.1 Candidatus Zixiibacteriota bacterium
ACGCAAGCCACAGTCGTGGCCACTTCAGGAAAAGACCGAAATCGCGGTGCGGCTGCTTGATATGTTGGCGGCTATGTTGTAGACTGATAGTACTCAGCAGGTATTTCAGAATGGGAAACGGAGCAACAAACATATACGAAATGATTCGCCGGGCGCTTTCTGCCCAGGTGGACCTCGGCATGGGCGAGATGGTTGTCAATCACCGTCCACAGCAAACGGTCGGGGAACCACAGGTTCTCAATGATTACCGCCAGGCTTTCGCGTCCGGGGCTGCCGATCTGTTTGGCTCATCTGGAAGCGGCCCGCCGGCTCCCAAGTTCGAGTCTCTGGATGCTCACTGCGAAGCGATTGCCGACTGCCGGGACTGTCCGCTGTGGCAGGAGCGCAACAGCCTTGTTTACGGAGCCGGGAATCCAAGGGCCGACGTGATGTTTGTCGGTGAGGCACCGGGCGCCGATGAAGACCGCCTCGGGGAGCCGTTTGTGGGTCGGGCCGGGAAATTACTTGACCGTATCCTCGCGGCCATAGAGATGTCCCGCCGGGACGTGTATATCGCCAACATTCTCAAGTGCCGCCCGCCGGGAAACCGTGACCCGCAACCGGCCGAGATGGAGAAATGCTTCCCTCACTTGAAGGAGCAGGTGGCCTTGATCAGACCGAGAATCATCTGCGCCCTGGGAAGAATATCGGCCCAGGCGCTACTCGAGACGACAACTCCCTTAGGGCGGCTGCGCGGCCGTTGGCATGAATACCAGGGTGTTCCCCTGATCGCGACATATCACCCCGCGGCCCTGCTTCGGTTTCCCGCCTACAAGAAGGACACCTGGCAGGACATGCAGATGCTCAAGGCCCGCTGCGATA
This sequence comes from Candidatus Zixiibacteriota bacterium, assembly GCA_023132995.1. Classification (GTDB taxonomy): domain Bacteria; phylum Zixibacteria; class MSB-5A5; order GN15; family FEB-12; genus JAJRTA01. Next base: position 862 of record JAGLXI010000344.1, read on the forward strand.
AACCGGCCGGGTAGAGGGACCGATGGCATACCGCACACAACAGAACAAGCAGGTCGATAGTCTGCAGCCGCCGCAATCGCTGGACGTTGAGCGGGCGGTGTTGGGATGTGTCCTCAAAGACATTGAGGCTCTTCACCATGTGGTCGAGGTACTCCACGACGAGTCGGCCTTTTACTCGCCCAAGAACAGAATCGTGTACCGCGCCGTTCTGGATCTGTACGGCCTGTCGGAGCCGTGCGATATCACGACCGTGTCCGACGCCCTTCTCAAGAACGACAAACTCGGCCAGATCGGCGGCCGCGTGTATCTGGTGGAACTGGCAGAAGGTGTCGCTTCTACGGCCAACGTGGAATCATACGCCCGGATAGTTCTGGACAAATTCGTACTGCGTCGGCTGATAGAGACTTCCAACGAGATATCACGCAGTTGCTATGCGCTGGATCGGCCTGTCGAAGAGCTGCTCGACCAGGCCGAGGCCAACATCTTCCACCTCTCGGAGAGGAGACTACGGAAGGGTTTCACGTCCATCAGCAAGCTGATTCCCTCGACGTTCGAACAGATCGAGGAGTTGCAATCCCCGGACAGCAGCCTGATCGGACTCAAGACCGGTTTCGATGATCTTGACATTATGACCAACGGTCTCCACCGGGGCCAATTGGTAATCATTGCCGGGCGGCCCTCAATGGGCAAGACAGCCCTCGCCGCCAATATCGCCGAACATGTGGCGGTGGAGCAGAAAAAGGGGGTAGCCATCTTCTCCATCGAGATGACGCAGGAGCAGCTTGCCCTTCGCATGTTGTGCAGCCGCTCGAGGATATCGGAACATAGGCTGCGCGGCCGCAAGCTGAGGAATGAGGAGTGGAAACAGTTGTCATTGCGAGGCTCCATTCTCGCGGAATCGCCCATCTTTATCGACGATTCATCAGCCCTGACTTCCCTAGAGATGCGTGCCAAAGCGCGACGCCTGAAAGCCCAGCAGGATATCGGCCT
>JAGLXI010000345.1 GCA_023132995.1 Candidatus Zixiibacteriota bacterium
ACTCAGACGAGCCGGACTACTGTGACCGCGACTATATCATCGGATCTGAGCAGGTCGAGTTTCAGCATCCGCTGTCAGCTTTCGTCAACGCGCTGATCGGAGCCGGACTCGTCATTGAGAGAATGGACGAGTATGACAAGGGCTACTATCCCGTACAAGAGCACTGGTACCAGCAGGATGGGTATTGGTATCCTCCCGGCGGCCCACCACGCTATCCGCTGATGTTTTCGTTCAAGGCTCGCAAACCGAGGTAGCCCTGACGGCGTCCGCCGCATATATCGCGTGAATGACCTCACGTATCGAAATCGAAAGGAACAGCCGTCGGTTGGATGCGGAGTACCGGTTAGAGTCGATATAAGAGAGTGACCGGCGCGTGATTTATGTAAAAACGCCCGAAAAGTAGAGCGCCGCGAAGATCAGCCCGATAATACCCACACCGACGAGAGCATAGACCCAAACTGGTATCTTCTTCGGCGATGGTTTGGCGATGGTCGGTTTGACAGCCCTTCTTGCCATGCGCTCCTGGCGGCGCTGTTCGAAGTCCTCCCAATCGAGGAGGAACTCTTCGCAAGTCTTGTAGCGGTAGGCGACACGGATCGCCAGCAGCTTGGAAAGTATGTCACAGAGCTCGGTGGGAATGCTCCCGCGCATGTCGTCAAAGCGAACATTGTTGCCTGAATCGTAGCTGGGGTTGCGCCCAGTCAGCATTTGATGGAGAATGACACCCATACCGTAAATGTCTCCCTGGCGGCTTTTCTTGCGCTCCGGAGGTGAATACCAGTTTTTCTTCTTCGGGCCGTCATAGTGGAGGGGCATTCCAAAATCGGTCAGCTTGGCACAGTCCTCGGCGTCAAAGAGAATGTTGGAGGGCCTCAGGTTGCCGTGGGCGATATTGTTCTTGTGGGCGAAGTCCAGTCCGGCGGCAACGTCCAGGATGATCTTCATGCCCTTTTCCCAGTCATACCTGCGGACCATGCGATCGGCCAGTGAACCGCCCTGGGCATACTCGACTATGATCACCGTCGATTTCTTGTCGCCACCGGAACCGTGTACATTGATTATGTTTCTATGCTTGAGCGATTTGAGCATCTTGGCCTCTTTACAGCCCGCCTCGCCCTTGCTGTGTTTCTTGATTACGTACAACTTCTTGTTGAGCTTGTTCTCTACTAAAATTGTGGAACCGAATCGGGTCTCCTTGATCGTGTCCAGATAACGGCATTTGCCCATGAAGGACTTTGAACCTGACATCGAGAACTCATCAGTCTTGGTAACCCCATGCTCGTCACCCATGGCGTTCAATATGGCGTCCTTGAGCTCAACTGCTGTCTGGAGACGGTCCTTGGGTTCCTGGGCCAGGCATCTTTGGATTATTCCGTCATATTCCATGCCCAGGCTCGGGTTGATTTCGCTGGGCAGTTTGAAATGCCCCAACGGTTTCTTATCGCAGAGAATCTCGTATAGCATGATGCCGACCGCATAGATATCGGTGGTCTGGTCTACGTTTGTCGAACTCAGTTTCTGCTCCGGCGACATGTAGGCAAGCGTCCCCATGACGACGTCGGTGGATGTCATCTCACTCTCAGGAGTACTGATGATCTGGGCGATACCGAAATCAGCCACCAGGGCGTTACCCTGGCGATCTATGAGAACGTTGGTCGGCTTGATGTCGCGGTGAATAACACCGTTCTTGTGGGCGTAGTCGAGCGCTTTGGAGACCTGGACGATCATTTCCAGCTTGGTCTTGAGGGCTATGCGCTCGGAGTCAATCACCTCACGCAGTGAGGCGCCATCGACATACTCCATTACGAAGTAGTACCGGTTGCCGGCGACCCCCTTGTCTATGACATGGACTATGTTGGGATGGTTGAGACCGGCTATGACCATCGACTCGCGCTCAAAACGACGGACAATATCCGCGTCCGCCGTCATTTTCGCGTTGAGAATCTTGATCGCCACGTCGCGGTTCAATGATTCCTGGCGAGCCCGGTAGATCTCGGCGATTCCCCCCTGACCGATCTTTCCGGTCAGAGTATACTCCCCGATTTTGACTTCCTTTTTTTCCTGAACGCTTGTTGCCATATCAGTCCGTACCGCAATAAAAAACAGGGACAGCTTGGTGTCAGGCTGTCCCTTGTATAGTCGGCAAGATGCCGTCAATTCATTATTTAACAAGTATCATTTTCCGAGTCTGGGCTCCCTCGCTATGGGTCAGTCGGTAGAAGTAAATGCCGCTGGGGTGATCAGCACCGTCCCATTGGACCTGATGAGTACCGCCCCCTAAGGCCCTGTCCACCAGCGTCACCACCCGTTGACCGAGGACATTGAACACCTCCAACCTGGTGTGTCCGGCCAGCGGTAGCGTGAACTCGATCGTAGTGGTCGGATTGAACGGATTCGGGTAGTTCTGAGCCAAAGCCAGGCTGGAGGGCAGCGTCTGGACGGCCTCGTCGTCGATTGCAGTAGGGGCCAAAACCACCACCACTCCGGGCACAAAACCCTGCGGCCGATATACGCCGTTCCCCTGGGCGTCGACGAAACCAATCCCGGACCAGATCGTGGAACTGTAACCGTTGTTAATCTCCATGATCGCAATCGGGCCGGGAGGTGCTGTCGCGGCCAGGCTGAAGTAGACAGTGGCCAGCACGCCGCTCGGAGCGTCCGCAGTCACGATCGGAAAGCAGTTGAAGTCCGGATAGTAAATCACCGAAACAGTGTCCGACAGGTTGTCAATTGTCGCCGTCGCTGTCATGCCGGACGTTTTCAGCGACCCGGCAAACGAAACGGAATCCACGCTCAGGTAAGGGCTGCTGAACCTCAGCGGTAGTTGCAGACCGGCAATTCCAAGCGTATTGTTGGCAAGCCGAACTGCCACGCCGAAATGGGAACCAGGCATCACCTCCACGGAGTCAACCGCCACCACACCCGGGAAGACCGAAAATTGCGCAACGGACAGTGAAGGCAAGGCAATAAGAACTGCCAGGATCATCAGTAAAGCTCGGTGTCTCATAGTATCATCCTTTCGGTTCAACAAACCGTGATTCATCTGCTGTTCATCTGGCGGGCTCCGCTGACCCCACCGACTGTCTTCACGCAAACATTATGCCCTTGTCAGGAAAAGCAGACCAAGTCGACCAGACGTCCAACCACCTATCCGAGAGAGCACCTAAGTGATGTCCCCATCCCGTGTTAGCCGCGCGTCGTTGAACTACCAGATGAACTTGTAATTGACCCGTTCAGACCGCCGGACTCGGCAGAAGTGCGCAATCTTCTTCACAGCAGGATAGATCGTTGCAGGCGCTGCCAGAAGCGGTCAGGAGACACCCGGAGCTGAATGGAGAAATGCGTGGCGTTTCGGGCGGCAATATTATCTGCCGGATTCTGCAATTTCAACCGGAAATTCCGGAACCGGCCGAGTGAATTCGGTTTCAGAGCCAGGATTGCGGGAAGGGTGAATAAGCATCGACAACCGCAGTCAGGTTGCCGGAGTTAATCCCAGTCGGTCTTGATGTTCACAAACAAGGTTTTGTTGTTTCTCCACACGAAGAATATCACCTCGGGTGGCTTTTCAAACTCGACTGACTCCATAATAGCACTGACTTCTTCAATGGATGTGACGGGCGTATTTCCGATGCTCTGGATGACATCTCCCAGCCGCAGGCCCCCGACGTTGGCCAGGCCTCCCCTCTTGAGTTCGGCAACCACCACGCCACTGAATGATTCCGGCTTGAGATTGTGAAACA
>JAGLXI010000346.1 GCA_023132995.1 Candidatus Zixiibacteriota bacterium
GCGCACAAGAAGTATGAGTTTGGCTGTAAAGTTTCGTTCGTCAGCACCTCGAAGAACAACTGGATTATCGGTGCTCTGGCTATTCATGGCAACCCGTATGATGGTCACACTCTGGACATGGCCCTCAAGCAGAGCGAGCGCCTGACCGGCAAGCGGTGTCGGGATGTGTATTGCGACCGGGGGTATCGTGGGGCGAAGATAGAGGGATCAGACAATTACCACATCCACCTTGCGGGGAGAAAGCGTAAAGGGTTAACGCGGACTGAACGGAAATGGTTGAAACGACGATCTGCAATTGAACCGATCATTGGCCATCCGAAAGGGGATCATCGGTTGAGCAGAAATCATCTTCTGGGGGAAGCGGGCGACGATACGAACGCGATCATGGCGGCCTGTGGGTTTAACATCAAGAAGCTCCTGCGAGCTTTCTTACGCCTGGTTTTCTCCTGGCTCAAAACCGCTGGGGTTCTCTTCGGAAACCCAACTATAGACTACGGCTTCATCCCCATGACCCCATAAATCTACTTTTTCAGGGGCGACTAAATGGGTGACTTATTGCCTGTCAAGGGAAAAGAGGGCTTTCCCCGGAAAAGCGGGTATGTCCTGGGCCCCGCTGGCGAAGAATTCTCTCTTCCAAAGATGCCCGCAGCCAGGCCCGCCATGAGTCCTCTCAGGACTCCTCCGAGTCGCGTTTGGAGAAATACATCACTCCCTCGTAGAAGCAATAGCCATGTTTTTGGAACAGGGCCATCGAGGGCAGATTGTGTTCTTCGATCAGGCAGCCTATCACGGTTGCCCCGCGTTGCCTGAGGAAGCGCTCACAGGCGGCGATCATTTTGCCGCCGAGTCCCCTTCCGCGATGGTCGGGATCGACAGCCACCCGGTTGATCCAGCCCTTGCGGCCGTCGTAGGTAGCCAAGCCAACGGCGATCATCCGTCGATTCTCGAACAGCCCGAGAAAGACTGTGTCGTCGCGCTCGATTTCTTTGGCGATCTTTGCCTTGGCATCGCGCCCCTGGGGGTGCCAGGGAAGACCGGCATCAGCCCAGATGCGGATTATGTCGTCGTAATGTTCAATGGTCAGTTGCTTGATGTTGTCGGCCATGTTTTTCTTCCAGAATCGATTCAAGCCACTTTATGGAGAACTCCGAGGCGCATGGCTTATCATTCCAGTGCTCGCAGCCGCTGAAGTCCAGAAGCACACCGCGGGCCGGGATGCCTTCCTCGCGGGCGGTTCGCATGCCGGAAGCCAGCATCTTGATACAGGCGACGCCAATCACGCCCAAGTCACCCATACGGTCGGCATACCTGTGAAGTTGCCGGGACAGCTTCCGTTTGGAGAAGATGGTCCTGACCCGGTACCGCCGCGCTACTTCGCCGATCTGGTACGCCTGGCAGTTCTCCTGGCAGCGGTGGCAGACGGTACCGTAGAGAGTCTCGATCTTCTCGCAATCACGGTTGTGCAGCGATAGGCAGTCGGGCATCACTATCAACGTAGACTTAGTACGGTTGAAAGCCTCACGGTCGAGTTCGTCGTATATCCTGAACGCCACCAGTTCCAGCAGATACTCAGCTTTCTGAGTGCAGCGAAGAGTCTGCGCGGAATCGTCGCGAACGGCGCGCTCCACGTAGTCGTCTATTTTCGCAAACTCTTCTGAGAAGTAGTCATACCCCCGGGTCAGGAATTGCTCGACAAAAACACTCAAACGGGCGGGGAAATCCTCACCCAAGAAATAGGTTGGCGCGTTGGCCTTCATGCTGCCAATATAAGGGAATCAGGGCACGCGGCCAGCAAAATACTACGCGCTCGCCGGAACGTCTCAGCGTGTTTTTGGTAGTAAGGCGGCGCACGAGACGTACGCCACCCACGGGGCAACATGCTCTCGCAACTGTTCTCTGCGGCCGGATTGGCCTGCTCCAATCACAGATTCCTCTTGAATAAAGACGGCCGGAATGCGTATAATAACCAAGCGGCGTGGTTCAACGCCGCGGAACAGGAGCAGATATGCCCGGTCAACCAATCCCCTCAGCGCCTCAGTACAAGAACCCGGGAGTGGCGGCGGTTCTCTCGTTTTTCTACATGGGTCTGGGCCAGATATACAACGGCCAGATCGCCAAGGGAGTGGCCTTCATGGTGGCCTATTCGGTGTCGATTCTCATGATT
>JAGLXI010000347.1 GCA_023132995.1 Candidatus Zixiibacteriota bacterium
ATTTGCGTCTCACTGATGATCATCTCCAGCGGCGCGACGATTTCCACACGGCCGACCACGAAATCACCCGCCCTGATAGTGCCGGGGGTGACGCCATCACCAAACTGCACCGTACCGCCCGCTGTGATCGTATCCGACACTGGGGAGAGGAAGTCGGTCTCTCTCGTAATTGAACTGGTAGCCGACGCTAAGGCGCCGCAGGCGGCGATCTGCTCGGTGAAAACCAGGCTCTTGCCGTTGCTTCCGACAAGTTGAAGGTCGAGCGACCCCACCATGTCAATCCCGTTGTCGATCACAAGGGTGAAACTGCAGGTCGGGAGTTCGATACCGTCGAACCCCTCGGGCACGTCGATACCGACACTGATGCTGTCAAAGCTGACCTCGAGTTCCTCAAATAGACCAGTGATGAAATCGAAGGTCAGGCCGGCCAGCCCAGCATCGACTCTGAAGCCGTCCAGGATGGTAATCTCAACCCTCTCGCCCGGCGCAGTGCCCGGAGTTGTCGCGACAGCGTTTATGCTTAGAAGTTGCGGTACCGTCTGGTCGACAGGAATCAACCGGTAGTCGGCAAGGGAAACGCTGATGGTATCAAGCTCGCGTGGCCCGAGTGAATCCAACAGGGTCAGCGGCTCCGAATCAAGCTGGAAATCCGGAAGAACCAGACTCAGGACAATTTCCAGGTTGGTCTCGTTGGCGACGATGAACTCGATACTGCCTGTGGACAAACCGGCTGTGTCGATGCGGTCGTCCCCTGCCAGGGCGATTGACTGCGAAAACGAATACATGGCCGGTGGAACCGGTGTCTCCGGTGAAGGAGGAAAACCGAGAGACTCGAACAACGAATAAGACAGATCACCCGTCGCCAGGTTGTCGGCGTCCAGATGGACCGTGTCGAGCTCTTCGCTGATGCTGAAAGTGATATTGCCGGCGGTATCCATTTCTATACCGTCCTGGTCAATCGTGCGGATCAGTTCTTCCATCTGGTAGGTGCGATTGATGACCGGGACCGTCAGATTCGTGGTCCACTGCGGCGATTCAGGTTTCTCCACCGAGCACTGGACAACGGTCAGGACGACCACGACGACCACCAGTCCCAACAGCAGCTTGGAACCGAGCTTGAGAGCAAGGCGATCAGCGAAAGTCGTCTCTTTGGCAGCATGCCTGATTGGCTTTCTTCTCTTCATAAGTCCCCCTGTCATAGCGTTCAGGACCGTTTCGCCTTCGGAAAGCGCAAAGGAGATGCCGGTAGGCCCAGGCGCGGTAAGTAGCTGCCGGAGGACTACATAAGTCCCGGACAGGGGGGGCGGCCCTATACTGTCCAGCATTCTCTGTGACCAATGATCAGTGGGGCAATCCCCATATTGACTTGGAGCGCCCGATTTTGTATATTTGGGTGAAACCGGGAGCAGACGCTATAGGGATGACAAAATACGACAGACTCCTGCATATTCTGAACCTGTTGCGATGCCGCAGGAATCTCAACGCCGGTATGCTTGCCGTGGAGTGTGGCGTCCACGAAAGGTCTATCTACCGGGACATCATCGCTCTCTCGGAAGCCAACATCCCGATCTACTATGACAACGGTTACAAACTCGCCTCGGACAGCTTCCTGCCGCCACTCAATTTCGACCTTGAGGAGTATCTCTGTATCAGGATGGTCATCGAATCCTCACCCCTGAACGAAACCCTCAAGTATCGTGAGATATTGCAGAAGGTCAGGGCAAAGGTGGAAGCGCGGCTTCCTGAGACAGTCAGGAAGGAAAGCCGCTTTACGCCTCCGACCACGCATTTGGATATCCCTGTCTCGCATGAGCAGGATAAGTGCGAACGGTTTCACGGCCTGATCGAGAAGGCGGCCGAGAACCACCGCTGCCTGAAGTTGACCTACAGCTCGATCCAGTCCGGCCTGAGCGAGCGGGTTGTCGAGCCGTATTTCATTATCTTTCGCGGGCGGGCTTTCTACTTTGTTGCCTACTGTCACAGTCGTAGGGAATTCCGAACCTTTCGCCATGACCGGGTCGAGAATGTCGAACTCACCGACGACGTCTTCGTGAAACGCAGCGACATTACCCCGGACAGTTACTTCGAGAACAGTTGGCTGATCTACTCGGGCGAGCCGGTGAAGGTCGTGGTGCGTTTTTCCGGGACGGCTGCGCGGGTGGTCTCAATGGGATACCACCACGCCGAGGAGACTATTCGGCAGACGGGTGATGATGAGGTTGAGTATGCCGTAGTTACCAGGGGTATAGAAGAAATCCAGCGATGGATTCTGGGCTTCGGGTCGGAAGCAGAAGTGATCGAACCGTCGGAACTCCGCGAAAATCTGTGCCTGATCGGACGCTACCTGGATTCGACGTATCACAAGAGTCAGGCTTAACATCCACGAATCAGGTACGCTCAGCCGAAAACACAGGCCGATGAAATAGCAGGCTGTTGAAAAAGCGTTTTGTCATGCTCGGAAGCCGCCGGATTCGTCATGCCCGCGAAAGCGGGCAGATGGATTCACGTTTGAAGTGCAA
>JAGLXI010000035.1 GCA_023132995.1 Candidatus Zixiibacteriota bacterium
AACATTAATTGTGAGTCAATTCGGGTTGTGGTACTACCCCAAGTTTTTATTTGATTTCGTCTGCTGTTGAGTATAAGATCGGTGGGCAAAGCTGAAAGTGTGTGATATGACCGGCAAAACAGACAAGGCCCCAGCCGGGCAGCAAGCCCCGGTGTCAGCCTTGAAGAAACAGACGATTCTCTCCGGAATGCAGCCGACCGGATCGCTGCATATCGGCAACTTGGAGGGTGCCCTGCGCAACTGGGTCAGGCTGCAGGATGAGTACTGGTTCTTTGCCTGCATCGTCGACCTGCACGCGCTCACGGCCGACTGGAAAGACCCTAAGGTACTGAAAAACCGCATCTTCGAGATGACAGTGGACTTTATGGCCGCCGGGCTCGATCCGGAAAAGTGCGCAATCTTCATCCAGTCCGAGGTCAGGGAGCACGCCGAACTACACCTGGTGTTCTCCATGCTGGTGACCGTTCCAACGCTTCTGAGACTGCCCACCTATCAGGAGAAGAAAGACGAGCTTGACTCCTACGGTTTCCTGGGCTACCCGGTTCTGCAGGCGGCGGACATATGTGTCTACAACGCCCACCGGGTGCCGGTCGGAAAGGACCAGGAGAAGCATATCTGGATGGCCAATGACCTGGCGAAACGTTTCAACACCACCTATCGCAAGGTCTTCAACGAGCCGGAGGCGCTGCTTTGCGATATCCCACTGATCCCGGGCGCTGACAACCGGAAGATGTCGAAATCGTACGACAATCATCTCCCGCTTGATTTCACCGAGCAGCAGACGGAGAAGCGCATCAAGAGCTTCTTCACTGATCCCACCAAGATACGCAAGGGAGACCCCGGCCACCCTGAAAAGTGTCCTGTTTATCTGCTGCACCGGGTGTATACGGCAGAGCATGAGACGGAAATCGCTCCGCCCTGCCGCACGGGGGAATTGGGATGTGTTGATTGCAAGCTCCGTCTGAGTCGGAATCTGAACGAGGCTCTCCAGCCGATAAGGGACCGGAGAGCGGAGCTTCTTAAGAAACCGGACTACGTCTGGGATGTCCTTGCCACCGGCGCCGAGAGAGCCCGAGAGCGCGCGGGAGCGGTAATGGAGAGGGTACGGGCAGCTATGAAGATGGACTATCGGGGAAAGAAGGCATGAATCCGATTACGACCCAACAGCCGCTTGATGACTACCGCGTAGACCTGGCCGTGTTCCACGGGCCGCTGGATCTTCTGCTCCACCTCATCAAGAAAGAGGAAGTGGATATCTATGATATTCCCATCGCCCGCATCACTAGGCAGTACCTGAAGTACATCGAACTGATGCAGACTCTGAATCTTGAGGTGGCGGGTGAGTTCATCCTCATGGCGGCCACCCTTATCAGGATCAAGACCCGGCTTCTCCTGCCCAGGGACGAGACCGATCTCGATGAGCCCGATCTGCGGGAAGAACTCATACTGGCCCTGGTTGAATACAAGAAGTACCGGGAAGCCGGGGAAATACTCAGGGAGAAGGCGCTGCTCGAGGAGCGGAACTTCGTTCCCCCCTCGCCGGCGCGGAAAGGCAGCACGGTCGTTGACGAGTATCCACAGGTCTCCCTGTTTGATCTCGTCACCGCCTTCAAGGAGATCATGGAGGCGCGCCGGGACGAGAGTTTCCACGAGATCGGTGTCGAGGATGTCTCGGTTGAGGATCGCATGGAGGCGGTGATGCGTCTTCTGCAGGACAAGGAGCACGTGACCTTTCCTGAGGTGCTGGCCGATGTCACCCGGCGAGTCGTTGCCGTGGTGACGTTCGTCGCCCTTCTGGAACTGGCGCGCTCCAGGAGGATTACCGTATCGCAGTCGCGCCCATTTGCCGAGTTGCGAATCTACCGGGGCAAGCGTTTTGCCGCGCCCCAGGATGCCGTTGATTTGATTTCCTTCCCCAAACCGCAGGAACAGGTGGTAAGCTGAAAAATGCAAGATGGATTGAAACAATCGATAATCGAGGGACTGATCCTGGCCTCACCGGAACCGCTGCTGACGCGCAGGATTGCTGAGGTCGTTGAGGGCCTGACACCGGCAAAAGTCGGCCAGGCGGTGGCCGAATTAAACAACCGTTACATGCAATCCGGGTCCTCTTTCCGTATCCGGGAACTGGCCGGCGGGTATCAGTTCTATATCGTACCGGAGTTTGCCGGTTACGTCCAGGAACTCTTCACTCGGCGGCGCAAAATGCGCCTGACCCGGGCATCACTGGAGACTCTGGCCATCGTGGCCTATCGTCAGCCGGTCACCAAGGCCGAGGTCGAACACATTCGCGGGGTCGCTTCCGACGGCGTCATTCACAACCTGCTCGGCAAGAAGCTGGTGACCATCCGGGGCCGGGCGAAGACCGTCGGCAAACCGCTGCAATATGGGACCACCGACCAGTTCCTAAAGTTCTTCGGGCTGGCCGGTCTGGAGGATCTTCCCAAAATGTCGGAGATCGTCGAGATGATCTCGGCCCGGGAGCCGGATTCGCAGACGGAGTTGAACCTCGAAAATGCCGCCGCTCTGCACCGGGCCGCCCAGAAGCTGAATGTTGCCGACGGCACCTATGACCCGCAAAGCCACGGTGAGACCGGCGAGGACGACGACGGCGCAGAGCCCACCTCGCCTGCATCAGAGGCTCAGAATACAAACAAAGATGAAGCCGGGGATACCGACGCTGTGGAAGATGTCTCCTCAGACGACGGAACCGCGGAGAATCCCGGCGTCATTGTCGATATGGACGCTACCCGCTGACGTTGGTCGCACTCTGATCGGAAGGACCGGGAAACACCAGTGTGCCTTTCCGGCGATCGATTCTCGGCGACGCGTTTCGGGGTAACGGAGAATCGGTTCGCAACCGGAAAGGCCGGGGCAATGATTCGAATCAACAAATACCTGTCGCTCTGCGGTGTCACTTCCCGCCGTAGCGCCGACGATCTCGTATGGCAGGGGCGAGTGACAGTCAATGATATTGTTGTCGAGAAGCCGGGGTCACGCGTCGATGAGGAGCATGACGTTGTCAAGGTCGACGGCGCGGAGGTCAGACCGGTGCGCGGCAAGGTCTACATCCTGCTGTACAAACCGCGTCGTGTGATGACAACGTTGGATGATCCGGGCGGTCGCGCCACCGTCCGGGATCTACTGAAGAGCCTGACCGTACGGGTCTACCCCGTCGGCCGACTGGATTACGATACGGAGGGTGTCCTGCTGCTGACCAACGACGGCGATCTGGCCCACCGGTTGTCGCACCCCCGGTACCAGGTGACAAAAATCTACGAGGCTGTTGTCGCGGGCGATTTTACCCGGGAGAACGCCGCCGGAATCGAAGGGGGGATCAAACTCGAAGATGGCGCTGTCGGCCGGGCCAGCGTGCGCATTGTCGCCAGCGAGAAACGAACCACCAGAATACACCTGACGCTGACCGAAGGGCGCAAACGGGAGGTGAAACAGCTTTGCCAAGCCGTGGGGCATCCGGTCAGACGGCTTCGACGATTGCAGTTTGCCGGCATAACGACTCACGGCCTGAAGGTCGGTGGCTGGCGGCGGCTCAGTTCCACGGAAGTGGACCACCTGAAGTCGCTGGTGGGTCTTTAGGTACATCATTCTTAATGCAGGTCGGGATTGATCCTGCCGTGGACACTGTGCGCTCCTACCGCAGGTGCCTGTTGAACAGTCACCGAAGGGCAGCAAATTCCAATACAAAGATCGAGTAATAAGTTGTCGATTCCTCGCGCTCTTGCACGTAGCGCAACACCGCCTGCCAGCGGTCGCCGATTCTTGCACAGAGTGACCCCGAGAAGAATCAGTCGGTTACAGAGAGATGGTCCAACCGCTGTTCGTCTTCGGCTGTAATCACAACACCTCGCCCGAAGCACACAAGAAAGACCCCGCCGATGCACGTGTAGTCAACAGAAGCGGCAACGCCGCTACGGGCACGCCGGCGGTGCCGGGCCCTCGTTGAACATGTAGTCCACCAAGTAGACAAGGTCGGCGATGTCGATAGGCTCGACACCACTTCCGTCTACGTCACCTTCGCCCCAGCACACAGGAGTGGGTCCCTCGTTGAACATGTAGTCCACTAAATAGACCAGGTCGGCGATGTCTATCGGTAGAATGCCGCTGTGATCCACGTCGCCGCGGATGGCACAGCACACGGGATCGCAGACATCGCCAACACCATCGCCGTCGGCGTCTTCCTGACCGGGATTGTAGTCATCGGGACAGTTGTCGAGGTAGTCGGGCACACCATCACCGTCGGTGTCGGTTCCCGGCTTATCCCAGCGGGCAATATAGGAAGGAGCCTTATTACCGGCAGTCGTGAAATCTCCCCCGGCGATTAGCTCACTGTTGTAAATCGTCAGAGAGCGGACCCAGCGATTCATCCCCGAGCCGAGCGGGTACCAATTCGAACCATCCCACTGGGCAATACGATTGGCAGCAACCCC
>JAGLXI010000036.1 GCA_023132995.1 Candidatus Zixiibacteriota bacterium
GGAAGGGTTCGTCTGGCATCTCCCGTGGAACAACATGTTCGTTTACAAAATACAGTTGCAGGAGAACAAGGAAGGCCTGTCCGTGCTTTCGTCAGACGGGGCCACCATCAGATTGGAGGTTTCCATTCTGTACCGGCCGCTGGTCGAGAAGCTTGATTCGCTCCAGGTGAGGATCGGGCCGAACTACTACAATGTCACCATCGCCCCTTCAATACGCGGTATCGCCCGAACCGTGGCCGGTAACTACAAGCCGGAGGAGATTTACTCCACCAAACGAGAAGAGGTTACGGCCGAGATTGTGTCCGCCCTGCAGCAGGCCATGGCCGACAAGTACATCAGTATTGAGAACGTGGTCATTCGTGACGTGCAGATTCCACCCAAGATATCCGAGGCGATCAATTTCAAACTCACCGCCGACCAGGAAGCGCAGAAGATGATGTTCACGATTGAGAGGGAGAAGTTGGAGGCGGACCGCAAGCGTATCGAGGCGCAGGGTATCGCCGACTTCCAGAAGATAGTCAGCGCCGGCATAACGACGTCGTTGCTCAGATGGAAGGGCATCGAGGCGACCTTGAAAATCGCCGAATCGCCCAACACCAAGATCATAGTGATCGGTAATGACGCCGGGAGCCTGCCGGTTATCCTCGGTGGAGACAAGTAAGAGCCTGCCTGCTACTGGCCCGGCCCCGGGCCGGACGAAGTAAGGCAATCGAATTTCGGAAGTATCGGGCACCTGTCCCGATACTTCCGTTTTTCTTGTGTCTCACGTGCGGCGACTCCTGCGGGCCGCACTGAGAAAGCGCTTGCCAGGTTAAGCAGCGCTGCTATTTTACTTTCGTAGCAAGGCGACGCCACGCGGCGACATAGCGAAAGGAGCATCGGGGTGCGACCGACAGTGAAGTTTCTCAGCGATGACCTGTTGCAGCGGATCGTGTCCGAAGGTCGGGATGTCATCTGCAAGCTCGGGGTGGAGATCCACAATGAGAGTATTCTTTCGCTTCTATCCGATCACGGTGCTCGTGTTGAAAAGAATAGCAGCCGGGTTTTCTTCACGCCGGACCTTATTGACCAATCGCTTTCTTCTGCGCCGCGCGGTTTTCGGCTGTTCGATTCGCTCGGCCGGGAGGCGGTTGACCTGAGTGGTGGCAACGTCAATTTCACACCCGGCTCGGCGGCAATAAACATCCTCGATTCGGATACGGGCGAGATCCGCCGCTCGACCACAGCCGACTACGTGCGATACGCCCTGCTTATGGGCGGCATGGATCACATCGCCTCGCAGTCGACGGCGATGGTCCCCTGTGACGTTCACGAGAATATCTCCGACAGCTACCGACTCTACCTGAGTCTCATGCTCTGCGAAAAGCCGGTCGTCACGGGTGCTTTTACGATAGAAGCGTTTGCGATTATGAAGGACCTCCAGGTGGCCGTGCGAGGATCGGAGGCGGAACTGGCCGCCCGGCCGCTGACCGTGTTTTCATGCTGTCCTACCTCGCCGATCAAGTGGAGTAATGTGACGTCGCAGAACGTGGTTGACTGCGCCCGCTATTCCATCCCGGTGGAGTTCGTCGCCATGCCGCTCTCGGGATTCATGGCCCCCGTTACGCTGGTCGGCTCGCTGATCCAACACACCGCCGAGACACTGAGCGGTCTGGTGATCAGTCAACTGGCGAAACCGGGAGCGCCGGTGTTGTGGGGCGGTTCTCCTGCGGTGTTCGATGTCCGCTACGAGACGACACCGATGGGCGCTATCGGCACCATGATGATGGATTGCGCCTACAGCGAGATCGGGAAGTCGTTCGGTCTGCCGACTCAGGCCTACATCGGGCTGAGTGACGCTAAGGCCCTGGATGCGCAGGCGGGGCTGGAAACGTCGATGGGTGCAACGTTAGCGGCGCTGGCCGGTATCAATAGCATCTCCGGGCCGGGCATGCTCGATTTCGAGAGTTGTCTCAGCCTTGAGAAGCTCATTGTCGACAATGAGATCTGCGGGATGGCGCTGCGCATGGTCAGGGGAATCGAACCAAGAGAGGATTTCCCCTCTCTGCCGAGGTTCGAGGAGTTGCTCAAAGAAGGTCACCTGCTGATTTCCGACCACACCCGCCGCTATCTGTTCGATGAGGTCTACTTTCCCGGTCCGGTGATCGACCGTGCCAACAGGTCCCGCTGGCGGGAAGAAGGCAGCCTCAGCCTTAAAGCCAGGGCACAGGACGAGGTAGAGCGACTGGT
>JAGLXI010000037.1 GCA_023132995.1 Candidatus Zixiibacteriota bacterium
ATGGCCGCCGAAGCCCGCAGACACGGAATGGAAAAACTGCCCGACATTCGATAATGCGTACCACCGTTGACATGGCGGCCGCAGACATTGCTCCCTCCGTCGGCAGCGTGTTGGCGGCTCAGTCAATTTCTGAAAGGGCGATGTCCGATAAGCGGATTGTCGGCCTGGCGCGGGATGCTATTGACACCCTATGCCGTCTTGCCCGACCGATAGCGATCATGGACGAAATCGAAAAAGGCGATTTCCAGAACGTCTATCATGGCGAGGGGCGTAATGAACCCGAGACGCCGCTTGGTGACATTTTACAGCACGCCGACACCCAGGCGCTCTTTGCGGTCACACTGGGGGAAGATGTCTCACGGGAGATCACGCGGCTGTTTGACGAGAACGAGTTTGCACCTGCCGCCATGCTCGACGCGGCTGCCTCAGAAGGAGCGGAGACGGTCGCCCTGACTGTCGAAAAGAGCTACCGCGATCACCTGCGATGCACTGGCTCCCTCGGTTCGACGGCGGCCACCATGCCCTTCAGCCCCGGTTACTGCGGCTGGCATGTGAGTGGACAGCGCGCGCTGTTTGATACCCTGCGACCGAAGGAGATCGGCATCACCCTGAGTGACAGTTTTCTCATGCACCCACTCAAGTCGATCAGCGGGGTTATCGTTGCCGGTCACAAGGACATATTTGAGTTCGAAGATACCTTTCCATTCTGCGACAAGTGTGAGACGCGCTCATGTCGCAGCAGAATCAAGGCGGCGATGGAACAATGAGAGATAAGAACCAACAGAGGCGAGTCCATGACAACAATAGCACAGATATCCGAGAGCCTGCAGAAGGGTGACGCTGCCCGCGTTTCAGAGTTGACCAAAAGCGCCCTTGACGAAAAGCTCGGCGTACAGCACATTCTCGATGACGGGCTTATCGCAGGCATGGCCGTTGTCGGCGAGAGATTCAAGACGCACCAGATATTCCTGCCCGACGTACTCCTGGCAGCGAAGGCGATGTACGCCGGCATGGATCTGTTGAAACCGCTCATCATCAAGGAGGGTATTCCCTCCGTGGGCAAGGTCGTCATGGGCACTGTTCAGGGTGACCTGCATGATATCGGCAAGAATCTCGTAAGCATCATGCTCAAAGGGGCCGGGTTTGATGTGATCGATCTCGGCAAGGACGTCCCGCCTGAGAAGTTCATCGACACTGCCGTAGACGAGGCGGCACAGGTTATCGGGCTGTCCGCCCTGCTCACCACGACGATGCCGGCCATGTCCCGGGTTGTCGGCCTGGCGCGGGAGCGGGGTATCTATGGCAAGGTCAGAATAATCGTCGGCGGCGCGCCGCTGTCGAACGCCATCGCCGAGGAAATAGGCGCCGACGCATACTGCTACGACGGCATCAGCGCTGTCGAGTGCGTCAAACGCCTTGTAGGAACTGTGTAACATGGCAGGCTTGCTCGATCGACTTGCGGGCGGCGAAATCCTCGTCGGCGACGGCGCGATGGGCACCATGCTGTTCGAGCGCGGCCTCAAGACCGGCGAGTGCCCGGAACGATGGAACCTGGAACGACCGCAGGTGCTCGAAGAGATCGCTCGGCTCTACGTTCAGGCCGGGGCCGACATAGTCCAGACAAACACATTCGGGGGGTCACCGCTGAAGCTGGCACAGTATGCGCTGGAAGACAAGACCGAGGCGATCAACACCGCCGCCGTTCGTGCAGTACGCAAGGCTGTCGGTGATCGTGTGTATGTGTCCGCCTCGTGCGGGCCGTGCGGCAGGTTGCTTAAGCCGTACGGTGATACCGATCCGGAAGAAGTGTCCCAGAGCTTCGAGAGACAATTGCAGGCAGTCGCCGCCGAAGGCGTGGACATGATCTGTATCGAGACCATGACCGACCTCACCGAAGCTACCATCGCCATCAAGGCCGCCAAGACTGCCGCTCCCGACACACCCATTGCGGCCACGATGACATTTGACGCCACACCACGCGGCTTTTTCACCATCATGGGTGTGAGCGTCATGCAGGCCTCCGAGGGTCTCGCCGAAGCCGGAGCCGACATCGTTGGCTCCAACTGCGGTAATGGCATTGAGAACATGATCCGGATTGCCGCCGAGTTCAAGCGACACTCTTCGCTACCGATCATCATTCAGTCGAACGCCGGTCTCCCGCAGATGGAGGGCGGTACGCTGGTCTATCCCGAGACGCCGGAATTCATGGCCGAGAAGTGCCGCGAGCTGGTTGACATGGGCGTCGGCATCATCGGTGGCTGCTGCGGCACCACCCCGGAGCATATTGCGGCGATAAGAGAGATGGTTGACGAACGCGGTGGGTGATTGAGGGGGGATATTATTGTGGGCGGCAGACGCCTCGTCTGCCCCTGTATCTACGTGGCGCACGAGGGCGTACACCACGCACAAAACGCAAAGACCACAGGGAGGTCAATGTGGCTGCTGTAAACACGAGAACGCTCGTTAAGGTGGCGATCACAGCTGTTGCGCTCGCCATCGGTGTGCTGCATCTTATCAAACCAGATCTAGGCGTAGACAGTGTAATAATCGTCCTTCTGGTTTGCGCTATTGTTCCATGGTTGTTTCCAATGCTAAGGTCTGTGGAGTTACCAGGGGGATTGAAATTTGAATTCAGAGACCTGCGACGGATTGAGGAAGAGGGGAGAAACGCAGGCTTGATATCAACACCTGAGCAAGCGAGAGCGGACTACCCATTTCTTGAAGTAGTTGATGCGGACCCCATCCTTGCGCTGGCCGGTCTCAGAATAGAAATCGAGAAGAGACTAAGATTCATGGCCGAGAGCAACGGAATGAATGTGCAGCGAAAGGGTCTCGGAGCGATCCTTCACTACCTACATGACAATCATCTAGTTACGGGAACGGAACGGTCAGTCATCGGTGATCTGACGGTCGCGCTAAATCGAGCTGCTCATGGTTTGGATGTCGATGTCCGAACAAGGAACTGGGTTATTGATGTTGGACCTCAGATTCTCACTGGCCTGGATGGTAAAACAAAGTACTCGGTACAGGCCCGTAGCGAGCGGTTTCCCCACGACATGGCAGCTTGGGGAGCTGAGAAGTCCGAGAGAGTTGTTATGCTAGTGGCATGCATCGTTGATATAGTGCGCGATCTCTACCCCGAAAATGGTGATACGCGCGAAACCATGAATTACCACCTATACCCTCTCATATGGGATGCCACAAAACTGTATGCCTTTTTCTGTGATACTGAATGGGAGACTCGCGATCGCGATCTAGTCGCGCACGAAGGTATCAAGGGCTTTGAGAAACTTAAGCAGAGATATGCACGACCAAGCCTGTAGGCTTGGCTGAACGAGAATCCTTCCACGCGTGCACGCTACCCACCGGGTGGATTGTTGTGGGGCGTACACTACGCACAAAACCACCAAGCCTCCACGCCCCCCCTACATCCCCGGCAGGTTGAAACAGACCACCTTCGGTTCGGTCATCTCCTGAAGCGAGAACTTCAGACCCTCACGACCGAGGCCGGAGTACTTGACGCCGCCGAACGGCATCGAGTCAAGCCGGTAGTCGGTCGAATCGTTAATCATCACACCGCCGCAATCCAGGTCGTACGACGCCTTGAAGGCGACGTCGATACTGGTAGTGAAGATAGCAGCCAGCAGACCGTACGGAAGCGAATTGGCCTCTTTTATGGCCTCGTCCAGGTCGTCAACCTGGTAAAGGTTCACGGTGGGGCCGAACACTTCTTCGTGATGTATGGTCGCGTCGGCGGGGAGATTTTCCAGCACTGTCGGCTCGTAGAGCGCGCCCCGACGCTTGCCGCCGGTGAGAAGTTTAGCTCCACCGGCAACCGCATCGTTGACCCATTTCTCCACCCGTTTAGCTTCGGTCTCGGTGATCATGGGACCCATGTTGGTCTCTTCCTTCATCTTGTCACCGATTCGGTACTTCCCGGTGCGCTCGACAAAGGCGCTCTTGAACTCATCATAGATATCATTATGCACCAACAATCGCTGCACGCCGATGCAGTTCTGCCCCGCCGCCCAGAAAGCACCGGAGACGCACGACTCGACGGCGAGCTGCAGGTCGGCATCCTTCCACACGATCACCGGCGAATTGGAACCAAGCTCCATACCGATCTTCTTGATACCGGCCCTGGCGGCGATATGCTTGCCCGCTTCGACTCCGCCTGTAAACGAAATCATCCGCACCCGTTCGTCGGCAACGAGCGGATCACCGATCACCGAACCGTAACCGGTGATAAGCTGAATCGCCTGCGGGGGCAACCCAGCTTCGAGCAGGACCTCCACCAGTTTGATGGCCGACAGGGGAGTCACGGTAGCCGGCTTCAGGATCACCGAGTTGCCGGCGGCGATAGCCGGTCCCAACTTATGAGCCACCAAATTGAGGGGATCATTGAAAGGTGTAATGGCCAGCACTACTCCAATGGGGAAGCGATAGTAATAGCCGCGTCGCTTCTCTCCACCGGGGAAGGAATCAAAGGGGATGGTTTCACCTAAGATGCGTTTGGCTTCTTCGGCCGAACAACTGATAGTGTTGACGCAGCGCGAGGTTTCCTTGCGGGCTTCGTTGATCGTTTTGGAACTCTCACGAGCGATGATTACGGCGAATTCCTCTAACCTCTCTTCGATCAGTCGCGCCGCCCGAAAGAGTATCTGCGCCCGGTCGTAGACAGTCATCTTTTTCGTGATCTGAAAGCCGCGAACAGCGGCCGCGAGCGCTGTCTCCACGTCCCGGTCGTTACCGCTGGGGACGGTGTCGATTAACGAGTTGTCAAAGGGATCGAGGACCTCGATCTTCTCGTCACGGTCCACCCACTTGCCGTCGAGGAACATCTTCATCGTTTGCCTCCTGCGTCAATGATATCCACCAGGACGCTGTACCCGGTCTCGGTGCGCCCGGCGCCCGGCCCGACGATAGTGACATCGCCCAGAGCATCGGTACTGATAGTGACGGCATTGGTGGCGCCCATGATTCCGGCCAGCGGGTGTGTCAGGTCAATCTCCTCGGGAGCCACGCTTCCCATGACCCGGTCGCCATCGCGCCAGACCTTGCCGATCAGCTTGAACCTCTTGCCGCGCGCCTTGGCCTCGCCGATAGCGTCGGCGGTGATTTCAGTGATTCCCCGGCAGGGGAAATCATCGGGTTTGTTTGTCGCTCCGAAAACGGCGTTGGCCAGAATAGTCACCTTGGCCAGAGCATCCCATCCCAGCACGTCGGCGTCCGGGACCGCTTCCGCGTAGCCGAGTTCCTGCGCCTGTTTAAGCGCGTCCTCGTAGGACATTCCTTCTTCCATCTGTGAGAGGATATAATTGGTTGTTCCGTTGAGAATCCCCTTGACCTCGGAAACGGCGCAACCGGCCAGGGTCTCGCGAATGAGGTTCAACAGCGGCGTGCCGCTTATCACCGTTCCCTCGTATAGAAATCGGACACCCTTGTCCTTTGCCAGGCGCGCCAGTTCGTGGTAGTGCAGCGCCAGGGGACCCTTGTTGGTGGTGGTGACGTGCATCCCCTTCTCCAGGGCGGCGCGGATATGCGACGTGGCAGGCTCGGCGGTCTTGATGTCGGTATACGTGGCCTCGACCATCATATCGGCCTCGGCTGTCTTTATCATGGCCAGTGCGTCACCATCGTACTTGTCGGGCAAGTCCGATATCTTGCCGCCGGACCCGGCCAGCTTAAGAGCTTTGCGCAGATCGATGCCGCCAGCGTTATACAAACTCCCCTTGAGCATGTCCGCAATGCCGACCACCTGGGCGTTCAGCCCGTATGTATCGAGAAGCATCTTCTCCTTCTCTATTAGTAACTCGGCCAGTCCCTGTCCCACGGTTCCAAAACCAATCAACAATAGACGCATTGTCCGTTTCCTCCGCTTTTAGCTCCGCCGTCCGGCATGGAGCAACATCAGCATTGCTTTAAGTGTTTTCGGCTCCTACTTAGCCCGGTATCGATCGGGCGCGTCAAAGATATCTATGACATTGACCCGTGAGTTGAACCGGGCCGAATGTACGACACCTTCCGGGATGAAATACCAGTCGCCCTTGCGATATTCTCTGGTCTCGTCGCCGATAGTGAGGGTCATCTCACCGTCAACCATTATCCCCCACTGGGCACAATGCGAGTGAGGTGGCACTTCACCTACCGGTTCAATGTCAAAAAACACCACCTGGCGGCTGCCGTCTTCCAACAGCCAGCCCCGGATACCGTTCATGGCGATATCGATCTCCGGCAACCCGCGGATCATCTCTGGAAAGGCGGTGCCGTCCCATTTATCCATCCATTCCTTCATTGTTTCACATCACGCCTTGTGGGCTATCCTGGCGAACCTGGCCGCGTGGCCGCGTCGCATGATTTCCTGCACGTCCTTGGTGCAACGAATGCACTTGTGATAGATCACGTCGCCGATCAACTCGGCCTTCTCGTCTCGTTCCTTGTCAGGGAGGAAATACGCCTCCATGGTGTCGTACGGCCGTGAGGTTCCGTCGCTCTCGTACTTGATGGTGATGTCGCCACCGGCGTCGAGCACCTTGTGCGTGTTTTCCGTCCAGTCGAAGCCTTCCATGCCGAGGTCGGGATTGATTCTCAGGTGCGCCGCCAGGGTGACTTTCGGCAGGCCGGAGGCCTTAAGATCGTGGGCACACTGCAGGAACGTCTCCGGGCTGGCTGCGTTGCCGATATTGATTTCGTATATCGGGGTGGTGCCGTCGTCGCGCAGATATTCCTTGATGATGTTCATCAGCATTCTGAAAATGACGACGTTCTGCGTGGACAGCAGCATCGATATCTTGAAACTGACCTCGGGAATCATCCTGCCGAAGTAGCAGGCCGCCACGATTGTCGACCAGCTCGGATTTAGGAAGAAGTTGGCACCGGTTTCAAGCGCTGCCCGGATGATGCCATCAAGGTAAATCAGGTGGTTGTTGTCGCCGACCTCGATGCCGCCAAAGTTGCCGAACGGGGTTCCCATGTTCTTGAGAATCAACTGGCTCAGGCCGTCTCCGAGATCGCGCCGGTCGAATTTCTCGCCCGTGACTTTCTCGATCCGGGCGAACCGCTCCTCAGGCCAGGGGATTCCGATCAGGTTGGTCGAGCAGAACTTGCTGGCGCCCAGGATATTCTCCGCCATGGTCAGTGTCGCCAGGAGATCACCACTGTACACGTAATGCTCGGTCAGGGCGACCACCGAGATCATTTCCGTGGGAAAGAGAATATCGCCGTGTTCGGCGATGCGACGCATGCAGTCAAGAGTCACGTACGCCCCCTGAAACCCCGATACCTGGGTGGTGCACACGCCTTTCCTGGTTGTCTTGATGCCTTCTTTGGCGATGAAGTCCTCCACCTTGGGGAACTGCCGAGAGTAGCTTTCTGCCTTTTCGAGCATTTCCCCGAAGCCCTTGTCGGCGGCGGCCTTCTTCCTATGTTGATAGTCGCGATTCGCCGCGATCGCATCGCCGACCTGCTTTGGACCGCCGTAAGCGTCGATAAGCGCATCAATGGCTTTCATATCGCGGTTACTCAGGAGCCCGTAGTGCATGTCATCCTTCTCCTTGTTTTCAAGAACGGCTTTGCCGAACGTGAGTTTTTAGGTAATTGCTGTTCCATTTGCGGGACCGGATCATATTGAACTGGAAGCTAACATTCGCGCGCCAGTATTTCAAGCGGTTTCTGCTTGAGCAACGTGTGGATTACGTACTACGAATTGACTCACAATTAATGTT
>JAGLXI010000038.1 GCA_023132995.1 Candidatus Zixiibacteriota bacterium
AATACAACGCCGGCGGCGTCGGTGTCGTGAAGCTTTACGTTGGTCTGTGTTTCAAACATCTACGTCTCTCCGATTTGTGCCCTCGCCCTTTTACGTGGCTCGAGGCAACCAATTGCCTATATTAAACGTTCCTTTATGAAGTGTAAACAGCGAATTGGAGAGCCAACCAAAAACAGAGAAGGAAAACTGATGAGGATAACAGTACTACTAAGGCTGCGCCTGATCGTGCCAGCGCTCGTTATCTGGGCTTTTACAGTCGCATCGGTCCTGGCCGATGAGAGCGGTGGTGTTCCACAGCGGGAGGATATCGACGACAAGTATAAATGGCGAGTCGAGGATATCTACGAGACCCCGGCCGACTGGGAGGAGGACTTCGGGTTGCTCAAGTCAAGCCTCGGGAGTTTCGAGCAATACCAGGGCCATCTGGGTGATTCGCCGGAAGTACTCCTGGATTGCCTTAGGCTCTCCGATAGTCTGGATATCATCGCCGGCAACCTCTATGTGTATGCCTATCTGAAGCTTGATGAAGACAATCGCCGCAGCGAGTTCCAGGAACTGGGAGGCCGGATCTCGGCGCTCAGCGCGGAACTTGAGCAGGCAGTGGCATTTATCGAGCCGGAGATTCTGACTCTGGATCCGGCTGTCCTGGAGTCCAATCTTGAGCAGAACCAGAAGCTGGCGCTCTACCGATTCTATCTCGAAGACCAGATGCGGCGCAGGGAGCATATCCTGTCGGCCAAGGAGGAAGCCATCCTCGCCCTTGCCGGTCCCCTGGCTGCTTCCCCGCTGAGAATTTTCACGATGATTGATGACGCCGACCATAAGTTGGGGACGATTGTCGATTCCACCGGCAACACGATTGAGCTCACCCGAGGACGTTACTACCGCATTCTGGAAGGGTCCGACCGCGAACTCCGCCGGCAGGCCAACGACACCGTCCAGCAGTCCTGGCTGCAATACATAAACACCCTGTCGGCCACGTTGGGTGCATCCCTGCAGCAGGACCTTTTCTTCACAAAAGCCCGCGGATACAATAGCTGTCTGGAGTCCTCCCTGGACCAATACAACATCCCGCTGTCCGTGTTCCACAGCCTGATAGCGACGGTAAATGAGAATCTTGAGCCGCTACACAAGCTGACGAGTCTCCGAAAGCGTATCCTCGGATACGATACGCTTTTCACCTTTGATCTATCCGCCCCGTTCCTGCCGGAGTTCGAGAGGGAATACACCTACGAAGAGACCAGGGCGATTGTGCTCGATGGCCTCAAGCCGTTGGGGCAGTCTTATCTCGATGACTTTGAGATGGGGCTCAATTCCGGATGGGTCGACGCTTTTGAGAATGAAGGCAAGGGCTCCGGCGCCTATAGCTGGGGGACATACACTTCACATCCATACGTGCTGATGAACTTCAACGGCACTCTCGACAACCTGTTTACTCTGGCCCACGAAATGGGCCACGCCATGAACAGCTTCTACTCCAACCGGAGCGAGCCGTACATCTATAATGACCAGTCGTTGTTCACGGCCGAGGTCGCTTCGACCTGCAATGAAGCGATCCTGATGAAGTACCTCCTGGCCAACGCCGAGTCCAAAGAAGAAAAGATGGTTCTGCTCAACCATTATATCAAGCAGATCGACGGGACCTTCTTCACCCAGGTGATGTTCTCCGAGTTCGAGTTGGCAGTTCATAGCCGAATCGAGGCCGGTGAAGCGGTTTCCGTGGACTATTTCCGGCAAACCTATCGGGATATATTCCAGAAGTACTACGGCCCGGATTTGTATATAGGCGAGAATAACGACTTGGGCTGCCTGAAACTCTACCACTACTATCGCCAGTACTACGTGTACCAGTATTCAACCAGCTATGCCGCGGCCCAGGCGCTGTCGCAACAGATAATGTCGGGAGACCAGGAGGCGCTGGAGAGATACATGCGGTTTCTGGCCACCGGCTCGTCCAAGTACCCGGTCGATATCCTCAAGGTCGCCGGGGTCGATATGACCGGCCCGGAGACGGTAAGACGCACAATCGAACTGTTCGGTGAACTCGTCGATGAAATGGAACGGCTCCTCCTCGACGAGAGTTGATCAAGCGTCCAATTGGACACTCAGGCGGTCGGCGGCATACCCCGCCACCCGTCGCCTTAAGTGCGGTACCAATGGTAATCTTCTGGGACAGCCTCAGAGCGTATACCAACCACACGAGCGGTGCTAATCTGTCTCTTTGCGAGTGGTGTCTTCTGTCCGGGACTTGCCCTCGTTGTGCCGCAGGTCCATCTGATAGTAGGTATCGCGGCTCTGAGGGTTCTGAGGATCGGTGATCTGCACCGGGACAGCGCTCGGGTTCTCGCCCGGTCTGTCGGACACCTGGCTGACCACGCCGTAGCCGGTCGGATAGTAGGTGGCTTTCAGGACATGGTCCCATGACCAGGCCTCGGCCGGTGCCGGGTATGAAGCTCGCCCTTCCATGCGGAACTCATAGACTCCGGCAGGTCTGTAGTAGACACGCGAGATATAGACCGGGAAATAACAGTCACCGCTGTTGACGTAGCCGCTCAGTCCAGCCACAGAGTAGTATGGGAACTGTGTTCCTCCGCCCGCCGTCTCGTCGATCTGCACCAGGGCCGTGTTAGGACCGGTGGTACCGCTCAGAACAAAGTAGCATTTGCCCTCAAGCACAATATAGCCGTCGGCCGGGGTCTCGATCTCCACGACCGCCAGGTCCGTCATCTCCATCGTGACCAGCATAACCGGATAGACATTGATATCGTAAGTGATACCGGGCTCGTCCAGCAGTTCGGCAGAGTTGATGGATGAGTCGGGAAGGACAACGCTCTCATCGCCGACGGTGTCGCCCCGCAGGCGCATCAACTCCTGACCGCTCCGATCATATATGGAGAGCCGGTGTCCGTCGGCGAATGTCTTGATGGCCACGGTGTCATCGGAATCGCGCACTTCCAGGTTTGCGGCCCGTTGCGCGTAGGGAACGCTTGACAGCCGCGCCCGTGGCGTCATGGGTGTGCCGTCGACCGAAAGCTCGAGGAACAACCGGTCGTGCTGCTCAAACAGTATCGTCGGCAGCGGTTCCATCGAGCCGAGAAGGTGCGAGAACAGGCCGTCGACAGTCGTGACGACGGTGCTCTCCGACCACAGCGGATCGCCGCCGACGGAGTCGGCAAGCAAGGCAAACGCGACCGGGTAGGTGGAATCCGGTACGGGACTCCCGGAGTCATCGGTCAGGCGACCCTGATAACTGATCGTTTGCGGCGCTCCCGCCTCAGCGGCAGACGGCAACGCGGGAATCACTGTCGCCAAAACGGTCAGCAGCCTCAAGCCGATACCGAGCCTGGTCATGGTACTCCTGTTGACGCCTGATTGTCCATCGTGTGATCTGTCCTGTGGCTCAATATCGACATATTCCGTGGTTCCCGCAACTGTTAATCCCCGGTCTCCGGCGACATGCTTGACACCGGCCTTCGCCGGGCGTACTTTACAGACTCAGTACCGAGAAAACCCTGTACGACGCGAAAGGTTCAAGGAATCATGTCAAGACACCGCTTGATGCTAATCCCGGCGCTCTCACTTGTTGCCCTGTCAGTGATATCCCTGGGATGCCTGGTTAAGAAGGTGCAGCCGCCCGTGGCCAAAGTGGACGCGAAAGTCGACACCCTGTTCGGCCGGACGATGGTCGATAACTACCGCTGGCTTCGTGACCGCGACAACCCGGAAGTGATCGCGTACCTCGAGGCCGAGAATGAGTACACCGACAAGCTCATGAAGCACACCGAGGCGTTTCAGGAAAAGCTCTACCGGGAGATCGTGGGCCGGATCAAGGAAACCGACCTGTCGGTACCCGTCAAACGGGACGAATACTACTACTATTCGCGGACCGAAGAGGGCAAACAGGACAGCATCTGCTGCCGCAAGAAAGGGAGCCTTGACGCCCCCGAGGAGATCCTTCTCGATGTGAACCAACTGGCCGAGGGGCTCGAGTTCACGCGCCTCGGTATCTATGAGGTCAGCCCCGATCACCGACTGCTGGCCTTCGCAGTCGATACATCCGGCAGCGAACGCTACACTCTGCGGGTGAAAGACCTGGAGACAGGTGAGCTTCTCCCGGACGTCATTGACAGTGTGGCCACTTCGTTCGAGTGGGCCAATGACAACAAGACTTTCTTCTACACAGTGGTCGACGACACTTGGCGGCAGTTTGAACTCTACCGCCATGAACTGGGCCGCCCGGTCAGCGACGACGTTCTCGTCCTTCGTGAAGATGACGAGGCTTTCTGGCTGGGTGTCTCCAAGTCAAAAGACATGAAATACCTGTTCATCAATCTGGGCAGCCAGACGTCCTCGGAGGTACTCTTTCTCGACGCCGACCGGCCGACTGGCAGCTTTAGAATGATCCAGGCGAGAGAGCAGGGAATAGAGTATGCGGTGTCTCATCACGAAGACCATTTCTATATCGTCACCAACGATAAGGCCAGCAACTTCAAGCTGGTGCGCGCGCCGGTCACCAGGCCGTCAAAGGAAAACTGGCGGGAAGTCATCCCCCACCGGAAGGATGTCAAGTTGGACCGAATCGAGGTCTTCCGGGACTACATGGCGCTCTACGAGCGCGAGAGGGGGTTCAGGCAGATCCGCATCAGGGATATCGTTTCCGGTCAGACGTACCGGATCGAATTCCCCGAACCGGTTTACGCCTGCTGGGGAGAGTACAACCCCGACTTCAACGGCAGGATTCTGCGCTTTACGTACATGTCGCTGGTCACACCCAGATCGGTGTACGACTACGATATGAAGACGAAAGAGCGTGAACTGAAAAAGCAGCAGGAGGTCCTCGGTGGATACGACCCCGAGCAGTACCAGTCGGAAAGAATTTATGCCGTAGCGCCCGACAGCACGCTTGTTCCCGTGTCTATGGTGTACCGGAAGGGCATGGTAAAGGACGGTCGCAACCCGCTGTATCTGTACGGATACGGCGCCTACGGGATCAGCATGGATCCCTACTTCTCATCGAGCCGGTTGAGTCTTCTGGACCGGGGCTTTATTTTCGCGACCGCCCATGTCCGGGGGGGCGGTGAAATGGGTCGCTACTGGTACGATGACGGAAAACTCCTGCACAAGAAAAACACCTTCACCGATTTCATTGCCGTTGCCGAACATCTGATCGCTGAGAAGTACACTTCGCCGGATAAGTTAGTGTGTAGTGGAGGCAGCGCCGGGGGGCTGCTGATCGGTGCCGTGATTAATATGCGGCCGGACCTCTTCAAGGCGGTCGTGGCCGAAGTCCCCTTCGTGGATCTCATGAACACCATGCTTGACTCGGACATTCCCCTCACCGTGATCGAATACGAGGAATGGGGCAATCCCAACGAGAAGGAGTACTTCGATTACATGCTCTCCTATTCGCCGTACGACAATGTGGCAGCCATGGATTACCCCGACATGCTTATCAGGGCGGGGCTTAACGACACCCGTGTGCAGTATTGGGAGCCCGCCAAATGGACAGCGAAATTACGGGCCATGAAAACGGATAGGAACCGTCTGCTGCTGAAAACCAACATGGGTGCCGGCCACGGTGGCGTATCGGGGCGGTACAGCTATCTTCGGGAACGGGCCTTTGACTACGCTTTTGTGCTGAACGTCATGGGAATAGAGGAATAACACAGGGTCGTCCGAGCGGTTGTTGCCCCGTTGCCGGCAGGAGACTCTTGGAAGCCGATTGCCGTAGCCGACCGGTGGCGGCAAGCAGCCAAACAGAATATCAACGACAACCTAACAAACTTGCAGAATCGAGTAGCTATGCGCGAGAACGAACGCGACACCGGACCGACCGGCCCTAATGACTCCCTGAAATCCGGCGGTGACCCCTCTTACGAAGAGCACGTCGTCGAACCGGAGGACGCTCTGCCCGAAGTGGCTCTTGGTGAGCTGACGCAGTCGATGCAGTCGGCTGTCGCCCGGGCGGGATGGAGGGATCTCATGCCCGTCCAGGCCATGACTATCCCGTACATGATGGCTCGGCGCGATCTGATGATCCAGTCGCGCACCGGCAGCGGCAAGACGGGAGCCTTCATGCTGCCGATCCTGGATCGGATCGACCCCCGGCGCACCGTGTGCCAAGCTCTGGTGCTGGTACCTACCCGGGAACTGGCCCGGCAGGTAACCCAGGAAGCTGAGAACATGAGCGCCACAACCGGAGTGCACATCATCGGCGTCTATGGCGGGGTCGGCTACGGGCCGCAGTTGGACGCCTTTCGCCAGGGAGCTCACCTGGTAGTGGGGACACCGGGGCGTCTGCTTGATCACTTGCTGCGACGTTCCTTGTCACTGGAGGAGTTGAAGATACTGGTCTTTGATGAGGCCGACCGCATGCTGTCGATGGGGTTCTACCCGGACATGAAACAAGTGCAGCGTTACCTTCCCACTCGTCGGATCAACGCCTACATGTTCTCGGCCACCTTTCCTCCCCACGTTATGCGTCTGGCCGGGGAGTTCCTCCATCAGCCCCAGATGCTGAGCCTTAGCCGTGATCGTGTCTACGTGGCCGAAACGGAGCATGTCTACTACGAAGTCCCGGCCATGGAGAAAGATCGTTGCCTGGTGCGGATCATCGAAATTGAGAACCCGGCTTCGGCTATCGTCTTCTGCAACACCAAGGCTATGGTTCACTATGTCTCGGTGGTGCTCAAGCGATTCGGATACGACGCCGATGAACTGAGCGCCGACCTTACCCAGGCGGCTCGCGAGAGGGTGCTGCAGCGTGTGCGCCAAGGCAACTTGCGCTTTCTTGTGGCCACCGACGTCGCCGCTCGCGGAATTGACATTGTCGATCTTTCCCATGTCTTCCTTTACGAGCCACCCGACGATCCCGACGGGTACATCCATCGTGCGGGGCGAACGGGACGCGCCGGCGCCAGCGGCGTGGCCATCTCCCTGGTGGCGGGACGGGAACAAACAGAGCTGTTCCATATCGGCAAGCGGTTTGATATTGACCTGCAGCACCGCCCGCTGCCGACTGACGAGGATGTCGAGGCCATTGTTTCCGAGCGGCTCACGTCCCTGCTGGAGGCGCGGCTGCGTTCGCGCGATTCCCTGCAGACCGAACGTATGCAGCGCTTTTTCCCTCTGGCCCGCAGCCTGGGCGAGAGTGAAGAGGGATCAGCCCTGGTGGCCATGTTGCTGGATGACAACTACCAGGCAACCCTCCACGCTCCCCCACCGCAGCCGACAGCAGCCGAGCCGTCGCGTGCCGCCGGAGAGCCCCCTGCCCGCGTTCGGAAGAAAGGTCCCAGAGGACGAAGCGGACGAAAAGGACGTGGCCGCCGTTGATTGACGCCGGCGCGACTCTATCCTGGGGACGGACGCGGGAACACTTGCGATCGCTGGCTGGTTTAGATTAGTGACGCTCGCATAGGTCACCAGCCGGGTCTGTATCCCCCCTCCGCAGATCCGGCTGACTTCATTTGCGGGAGGTCGATGCGCCGCCGGGTTCGTCATCCGACGAGCAGACCGGTGCAGTAGCCGCCGATATTTCCAAACATGTGCACCATTATCGCCGGGATAAGGCTCCCCGTTTTCTCCCGTTGATAGCCAGCGATGAACCCCAACACGGAAGCAAACACGACATAGCCGATCACCGGAAGCACCGCCACTCCGGTGGTCAGCACCACCAAGTGCATCAGACCAAAGAAAAGAGCGCTGACCAGGACCGGGAGACTGATTCGCACCCGAAAGACGTAGAATCCGTATCGCGCCAAAGGAGCCAGGAAACCCTGTATCAACCCTCGCGTAAGGATTTCTTCACTGACGCTGGCGTACAGCCAGACGAAAGCGACCATTTGAACGAAAGTGTAATCTTGCTGAAACGCCTCGGCTTCCGGGAATAAGTTCAGTATCAGGGCGAAAGCTACGCCGGTGGCCCCTCCCAACGCAATGATCTGTTTTATCCGGTAGTCTTTCCCCACACGAAACCCATAGGCGGCAAGTCTGCCCTTTGATATGATCAATATGAGAACCAGCGACACCAGCCACATGGGTGTATGGTTGAGGAATCCTTCCGTAAAGGGCTGAGACTGCATAGCATCAGGCAGAATCTGCGGATTCATCACCATGACAGGTATGAAGTTCAGCACAACCAGCCCAAGCAGGACAGCTACAAGGACTCTCCCTGCCGCTCGAAACCGATGGCGCCTGGAGAGAGTAACGTTTTTGTTCTCCAGTTCTGTCATCGGCGCCTCAATCAGCTAAGGGGTTCGTGACTCTTGCGGCGGGGAACTATACCTGAAAGGCACGTGCAGGCCCTGGGCTTTTTCGCTCATGTATTTCCTGGTCATTTGGTAGACGATGCCCGAAAGACCGATCAAGGCGAACAGATTCGGCACTGCCATCATGCCGTTGGCGATGTCCGCATACGACCAGACCGCCACCAGGTCGAGCCTGGCGCCGAGCAGCGTGAAGATCACATATACATACTTGTAGGGCAGCTTGGACCACGATCCGAGGATGTACTCGATCCCCTTCTCGCCGTAGTATGACCAGCTCAATACGGTCGAGTAAGAGAACAGAAGGATACCGACGACTACCATCCACTTGCCGTAAACGGGTAACGACTTGTCGAAAGCAGCCATCGTCAGGGGAGCACTGTTGAGACCACAGTCCCACAGGCCGCTGGTTATGATCACCAGTGCCGTCATGGTACAGATAAGGAGGGTGTCGATAAACGGGCCGAGCATCGCCACCATTCCCTCGCGCACCGGTTCTTCGACCTTGGCCGTGGAGTGCGCCATCGCCGCCGATCCCTGGCCGGATTCGTTGGAGAACAAACCGCGCCTCATTCCCCAGGTTATTGTCATCCAGACCGTAACCCCGGAGGCGGATCCACCGACGGCAGCGGCGGGATTGAAAGCGTGATAGAAGATCAGGTCAAAGGCGGGCAGTATCTTGTCCGCGTGCATCAACAGGACCACCAGCGCGGAAAGAACATAGACCACGGACATGAACGGCACCAGGTACGACGCGACCCTGCCTATGCGCCTGATACCGCCGATGATCACAAACCCCACCAGGATACTGAGGACAATGCCGATGGTCCATCGCCACTGCCCCACAGGGCCTTCCTCGACAAGAGTGACAGCCGTCGCATCGAAACGCTCGTTGCCGATCTTCAACCCCCATTGCCCGTCCTTCACGGGTCGACCAGTGGGAACCTCATCTTTCAGATAAAAGACCTGCCCGGCAGCGTCTTCTGACACAACGAACCTCATGTCGCCCGCCGTGTCCCGGTAGTTCTGGACTTGTGTTCTCGATTCCACAAGTCGGCGGTTCAACTCCGCCAGTTCCTCACGTTGCGCGGCAAGCGCGGGGGAGTCAGGGCCATGCTGCCTCTGTGTATCGCGGATGGAAGCGAGCAGTAGGTCTTTCCGCGCGACGAGTTGACAGGACGAGTCTACGGCAGCATTGTGAGCGGAAGCCAGGTCCTCGAACTTGGCGCACTTGATCTGCGACATGCTCACCGTCGAGTAGCCGACCTTGAAGGCATTGACCAGGGAGTCAGCCAGCGTGTTGGACTGCACCATGTTGCCGGCTCCGAGAGCCGCTACCGCCGTGCATAGCGCAAAGAGAATGGCTAACGGCTTGAAATAGCGATGCATTCCCAGTTCGATATAGTACATCGGGCCGCCGCGAATGTTGCCGTCCGGCTCGATTTTGCGATGCTTGATCGCCAGAGTGCACTCGGTGTACTTGATGGCCATGCCGAACAACGCCGTGACCCACATCCAGAAAATCGCCCCGGGGCCCCCCCAGTAGATGCCGATCGCCACCCCGCCGATGTTGCCGATACCTATCGTGGCGCTCAATGCCGCCGACAGCGCCTGGAAATGGGTAAGCTGCCCCTTGTGTTTGGGATCGTCGTACCTGCCGCTTGTTATTGCCACACCGTGGGCGAATCCACGAAACTGGATAAACAGCAGTCTGAGCGTGAGAAAGAAGCCGGTGATCAACAGGATGGAGACCATCGGCACGCCCCAGAGGACATCGGAGGCACCGGCAAGAATCTCGTTCAAAGCTTGCATACGTTAATGCTGTAGATAAACAGACCTGTTCTGCCGAGCAAGCTAAAATTCGCCGGTAAGGCGGATGGGACAGCCTCTCCTCGTCTGCCGCCCACTGAATCTTTTGGGCCAGCCTGATGGATGCGAGCCCGATTCGGACAAAACCTGCTTGCTTCCTGAGTTATAATGCTTATTTGTTAGGTAGGTAGTATGTCCAATCAAGCCGCCAGCAGATCGGTAGCAATGAACGGGAACAGTCGGTCCATTTGGAGACGAGGCGCTCTGGCAGCAATGTCCGTTGCCATTGTTCTGATCCCTTTGTCGGCATCGGGCAGGATGAAGCTCGACACCGAAGAGGCCCGGGCCCGCGAGCGTTCCCTTGCAACGGCGGCCCCTCTGCACTGCCTGGTGGCCCACCGGGTGGGCAAGATAGAACTGGCGGTGGCCAACAACGGTACCTTTGGCAGGGAATACCACCCGGGACCGTCAGTCGACTGGTTCACGGGTGAGGAAATACCGCATTCCTGCCAGTATCCCAAGAAGTCGAATATCGCCTATCTCTTTGGGGGCGCATTCTGGATCGGCGCCGTTGTCGGCCGTGACACCCTCGTATCGGTAGGGGCCGACGGCTGGCAGTGGGCTTACGAGATGTATCCCGACCAGGAGCCGTTCGGCGAAATCGTCTATCGCTCGATCAAGGATCCCGAGAAGCCGGAGTACCAGGACGCCGTTTCCGAGGAGGACTATATCGCCGTTTACACTGACACGTTAACCCAGGGCGTGCCGGATGACTACTCCGGGCGGCCGCACACTCCGTTGCACATTGAAATAACCCAGGCTTCTTACGCGTGGTCTTATGCCTACGCCGAGGATTTCGTCCTGTTCGATTACCAGATAAAGAACATCGGTGAGCAGAACCTTCAGGACGTCTTCATGGGTATCTATGTTGACTGCATGGTATGTTTCGACTGTATGAGCAGCAACGGTTACATTGACGATCACAGCGGTTTCCTTCACACGTATCCGAGCCGGTACGGGACGTGTGACTATCTCGACACGGTGTTCATCGCCTGGATTGCCGATAACGACGGCGACCCGGACGTGATTTATAGTGACGGCAATCCACATCCCTGCCCCCATGTTACGGCCACGCGCATCATCCGCACGCCGTCCGATTCGCTGGATGTGAGCTACAACTGGTGGATAGGCAATGGGAGCCCGACGCTCGATTTCGGCCCGCGCGAAAGACCGGGCGTGGGGCGACGCAAGGAGCCGGTTCGCGATTTCGGCACTGGCGGCCTGGGGACACCCGAGGGAGACTGCAACAAGTACTACGTCATGAGCAACAGGGAGTTCGACTACAACCAGACGTACACGGCCGTTATTCAGCCGACTGATTCTCTGTGGATGTATCCCAATCAGGAACTGGCCGCCAATTTCGCCGATGGCTATGACACTCGCTACCTTCTGTCGTTCGGACCGTTTGACATCCGCCCCGGGCAAACCCTGCCGATCTCGTTTGCCTACGTGGCAGGGGAGAATATCCACACCGTCGAGGGCAACGTCGCCAATCTTCCGGACCATCCCGACCGTTACCTGGCGAACCTGGACTTTTCCGACCTGGCCCTTAACGCCACCTGGGCTTCGTGGGTGTATGACAATCCCGGAGTTGACACCGATCACAACGGCTACGCCGGGAAGTTCCGCGTGTGTTGCAGCGACTCCGCCGTGGAGCGAATCGATACCCTCGGCGAGAATCCGCTTGTGCTTGACACCGTCTGGCGTTACACCGTCTGTGATACCTTTTTCTATGAAGGGGACGGCGTGCCTGACTTTCGCGGAGCGACTCCCCCGCCGGCGCCGGAGTTCTGGGTGGAGGCATCCGTGAACACGATACGAGTGCGCTTCAACGGGCTGCGATCGGAAACCACGCGGGACGTCTTCTCGCGGGAGCTCGATTTCGAGGGATACCGGGTCTATCTCGCCCGTGACGAACGCGCCTCCAGCTATGGTGTTGTCGCTTCCTACGACCGCGAGGACTACAACAAGTATATCTGGAACGAGAACAAACACCCCTATCCCGGCTTTGAGCTTCTGGAACCGCCGTTCACCCTCGAGGAACTGCGCTGCCTCTACGGTGAGTCATGTGACGACATGAGTTTCCATCCCCTTGACTACCCACGCAATTCCACCTACCGGTATCCGCTGTATCCCGACTCCGAGTTCTACTTCGCGCCCCAGGATTTCAACGTCTCCCACTTGGGCGTCAACACGCCTATACGAAAAATTTACCCAGATCAACCTTACCCCAGCAGCCTGAGCCCGGACTCGGCCGGGCCGGAGGAACTGACCGAAGATGGCCGCCTCATGTACTTCGAATACGAACTGGAACTGGTCAACCTCCTTTCGACCGTCCCCTACTGGGTGAACGTAACGGCCTTCGATTACGGAGCGCCAAAATCCGGTCTGGCCTCGCTGGAAACGTCGGTGACTGAAGGCGCCCGGGTCGTCTACGGCGGCAGCGGCTGGGAGGAGGTCGAGCGGGAAGGTCTTGAGGTCTACGTCTACCCCAATCCGTACCGCGTCGACGCCGGTTACGGAGAGTGGGGATTTGAAGGGCGCGTGGAAACCGACCGACCAGTGGACAGGACCCGCGCTATAAACTTCGCCAACCTGCCGCTGAAGTGCACGATCCGCATCCTTACGCTCGACGGCGACCTGGTGCGTGAAATCAGGCACGACAAGCAACCCGGCGACGGAACGGCAACGCATGAACAATGGAACCTGATTACCCGCAACACCCAGATGGTAGTCTCGGGAATCTATTACTTTACCGTCGAGGATGACCGCGGCTGGGTGCAGATCGGCAAGTTGGTCATAATAATGTAGGCGACGGCCGTCCGGCCGATCTCCCTGTACGTACAGCGTTGATTCGTGTTGTCTGTTTGTCCGCTGACAGCGTCTTGAAACTGTTGAAACAGTGAAGGAGAGGCAATTGAAACCAAGTACGATTACCGCGGTCCTGGGTTTTGTTCTGCTTGGCCTGGGAGTTTTCATGCTGACTGAGAGTTTCAGCATTGGAGCCGTCATACCTATCCTGATTGGAGGGGCGCTCTTATATCTTGCCTTTGGTGGAGGTCGTGTCGCCACCCTTGTTTTTGGCCATACTTGCATTGTTGTCGGGGCGTACCTGATTACCTGGGGCATCCTGCTGCTTCCCGTTTCCGAACCGACGATAGCGCATATCTTCGGCCGACCTCTTTTCTGGGGCATCTTCTCCCTGATGGGAGGCCTGTGTGCGATCTTTCACGGCTTCTGCCGTTGCGTGACGAAACAGGTGGAGCAGTTCGAAGAGAGCAACAGCCCCAAACCGGATCCCGGCGTGCAGCAGTAGCTGGAAGGTGTCAGACCCGGTTCTTCTTTGAGAGTGCGCGCGCGAGTTTTATTCAGGGGCCTTGCCTCCAGTGATCGTTTTGCCTTTACTGCCCGCGCATCCGGATTTCTTTGAGTTGCAGCCGGTCTTTTTCGAGGCGGCACAGACCTTGGCGGCCTCGGGTCCGCACTGAGGTGCAAGACCTGTTACCCGGGACGCCTTAGCGCCGTCAGCGGACTTGGCAACAGCGGGAATGATCTTGGCCTGGTAGCCTTTGTTGACGATAGTAGCAATCATGTCCGCATCTGTTACCTTGGTCGAGTCGATGCAGACGACTGCCATCCCCTTCTCATGATCCACATTGACAACTCTGAGAACCCCGTCAAACCCAGCCAGAGCGGCAGAGATAGTCTTCTCACAGCCGCTACACGTCATGCCCTTGACGGATATCCTGGTGACACAGCAGTTCTGATGACCGGCGCACCTTTTGGCGCACTGCTCGGGGGTTATGCCACAGAGCTTGGCACACTCTTCGGGCGTCATATGACCGATATGTCCGGCATCGACAGTTACGACAGCCGGCTTGGTAGAGACGCTCGCCGGTGTGTCGGCGGTCTGAGCGGTGGTAAATGCCATGAGCATAATCACCACGAGAAGCATAATCGGTAGTCTTTTCATCTCGGTCAGTCCTTCTTGGTTGAAACCGTCACGTGTAATTATACCAATATAACGCAGTCCCGGGATTAAATCAATAGTATTATCGACAACATCGACCCATGATACTGCTGATTGGCGGCAGCAAACAACTATTACACAACCTGCCCGCAGCTTTGGTTCCTACGACGAGTATATTTCTTCACTACTACTCAAGGATGCGACAGGAAAACAGGAAAGATGGGAGCGGATCGCCGCTTCCCGAGGGGATTCTCAAATTCGGGGCCACCGCCGGGCGTGAAATATGACGCGTCTTGGGAGGGTTAGCTTGCAACAGCCCGCCACAGCGGCTACGGCTTCTGCGAAAGAAGCTTGAAAAACCGGTCCCGGTGTTCTTTGGGCACGGAGCCTGACGGGAGATCAAGCACCTCAATTGTAACCGGGTGCGTGCCGCGAATTGATATAACGTCCCGGACATTCACCTGGCAGGCAGGTTTTGCCTTACGGTCGTTAACCAGGACGAGGCCGTTACGGGCAAGTTCCTTTGCAATCGTGCGTCGTTTCACAACACCTACGGTTGAGAGGAAATCATCCAGGCGCATCAGTCGTCCAAGCGGTACTCGATGTGGGTTTTCGTTTTGATCTCATCGATCCAGGAATCGACCAACCGACCGGTCTTGTCCTGGCGGGCCATCTGCTTGATCTGGTCGAAGTCATCTTCGAGCGTATACTTTTTGTGGGGCTGGTAGTCAAGCAGTTTGAGAATATGCAGCCCGAACTGGGAGCTTATCGGCCCCCTGAATTCCCCCACTGTCGTCCACCCGGCCACCTCGGCGAATTCCGGTGGCAGTTGGGTGACGGCAAACCAGCCTAATTCTCCCCCCTGAACACGGCTGTCGTCATCGTCAGAATAGACTTTGGCCATTTCTTCAAAGGAAGCGCCCTGCCGGGCGGCCTCTGTCAGCGAATCGGCCAGCGCCGTGGTCCTGGCCGTGTCTTCAGGAGACGGCTGCACGGCCAAAAGGAGATGGCGCAGCTTGAGCTGGTCGCCGCGCTTGTCTTCACACTTGATAACGTGATAACCGAACTGAGTTCGCACGACTCCCGAGATATCCCCCACCTGCAGCCTGAACGCTGCCCGCGCGAATTCATCGACCACGTCCGAGCGGGAAATATAGCCCAGGTCGCCGCCGTCGGCCCCGGCGCCTAAGGAGGAATACTGCGACGAGATGACGGCAAAGTCCGCCCCGTCGAGGATATCCTGCCGCAACCGGGTAGCTAAGGCCATGGTCGAGTCTTCCACTTCAGGCGACGGCTGGATGGGCAGCAGGACGTGAGCCAGCTTCACCGCTTCCGGCTGATCGGGGATGGAGTCTTTGAACTCACGGTAGAACTCCTCCACCTCGCGCTTTGAGATCGAGACATTGACCAGCCTGCTCTGAATGAAACGCTGCTTGAGGATCTGGTTCTCAACTTCTCCACGGAATCTCTTGCGAAGATCCCGCAGCGACATCCCCTCGGCGGTGAGGGAGGCCAGGAACTCCTCATGGGAGGAGAAACCTCCGGCGATACTGCTGATCCGGTTGTCCAGCTCCTCGTCGACTTCCTCTGGTCGCACCGAAATGGCGGTGTCCTTCTGGGCGGCGATGAGGAACAACTGATCAGAGATCATCTGCTCCAGTATTTCCGTTTTCAGTTCTTCCAGTTCCTGTTCGGTTCTCGGTTCACGCCCGGTCTGAAACGCCGTCCACCGTATCTGGTTGGCCAGTTCGGAACCTAATATGACACGCTCGCCTACAACGGCGACAATGCGGTCGACCACCTCCCGCTGGGCTGCCGAGGGAAGGCCGGCCAGCATTACCAGGAGCAGGGCTGGAATCATTGTGGACTTCAGGGACATACCGTCCTATTCCGACGAGCTGGCGGTGTCGACGGCGGCGTACTTGTTCATGTCAATCAGTTCCCAGAGGACGTCCTCGTCGACTTCAACGGACGTGATCTCCTTGCGGGCGTCAACCCAGGCGGCAAAGGCGGCGTGCCTCTGCTGGTTGGTCAGCCTCTGGAATATCTCGCGTTTGCTCCCCAGGAAATCCTTCAACTCCGGCTCGATCTTATCCACTACCCAGAATATCGAGTGCTTGCCGCGAGTCACGACGGGACCGCCGATCGACCCGATCGGTGTTTCATACGCCACGTCGAAAAGATCCGGGTAATTCAGTTTGTGGATATAGCCCAGGTCTCCCTTCAGGACTCGCTTGCCGGATCGCTCCGATACCTCCAGTGCCTTCTCCTGGAAGGCAGCCAGGCTGGTCAGGCTCCCCTTGAGTTCCCGGACCTTCAGTTCGTCACTGACGAGTATCTCGTAAACGTGCACCTTGGCCGGCGTAGTGAACTCGTCGTGATGTTCATCATAATATTGGCGCACCATCCCCTCGTCCGGCGGGGGCGGTATGGGAAGTGAGTCGTTTCGCATGAGGTCCGCCATCGTCAGCTCCTTGAACAGCTTGACCTTGCGAACGTAATCTGGATCGCTGTCCAGGCCGCTCCGGTGAGCTTCGGTCACAAGCACGTTGGGTCGATTCATGGCATGGATCAGCGAAGCCAGGGAGTCGTATTGATCGAAATCCGGCCGTATATTTGCGGGCACCTTCTGGGCCTGAGCCAGGTACTCATGAACCGTCATCTGTCCGCCGTCCCAGGTCGCCAGCACCAGTTCCTTTTCGTTGCGGTCGAGTTGGTCCATGTCAAAGTCGTTTCGCGGCAGGGTCTCCAGGAGCATGGGAGGATACATCGTCTCACGCTTGTGGAGCAGGTAAGCGCAGGTAGTGGTGTCAACGGTTACCTTGTATTTCTCTTCCATCGATTCGAAGAACTTCGTGCGCAGTGCCAGACTCTTACGATTTTTGATCTGTCTTTCAATGTCCGTCTTCATGGCGTCGAATTCCTGGCGCTGTTCGTCAGGCAGCTTGTCCACAAGTTTGATGATATGATACCCCAGCATGGACTTGACCGGCGGCGAGACCTCACCGGACTCCATCGCGAAAGCCGTCTCCTGCAACTCGTCGACCACCGCTCCCCAACTGAAGTAACCCAGGTCGCCCTTGTTCTTCTTGGCCGATGGGTCAATGGAGTATTCGTAGGCCAGCTTCTCGAAGCTCTCCCCGGACGTAATCCGCTCAAACAGCGCCTGGGCGGTGTCGGGATCGCTCACCACTATGTGCGAGGCCCTGATCTTGTACTCCAGGTGATTGTAGAAGTCCCTAATCTCGGCCTCGCTGGCGTCGACCTTGTCGGCTATTTCTCTCTTGGCCAGCACATTCAGCAGGAACTTGTCTTTGTTGGCCAGAACCACTCTCGCCAGTTCTTCAGACTTGTCGAGACCGATCTCGTAAGCCGCATCTATCAGCAGCCGGGATACAATCAGGCTGTCCAGCATATCGCGTTTCCCGTCGAACTCGTCCTGGGCCGTCGGAAAGGCATACCTGGTCGGGGGAACCAGTTCCTCGAACTCCTCCACGGTGATTTTGTAGTCTCCAACCACAGCCAGAGTCTTTCCTCCCGACCCGCCACAGCCTGACAGAATGCCCGCCAGAATGCCGGTCAATAGAAGTATGAAGGGCAATAGCAAATGTCTCATGGTTATGCTTCCTCCTTGGTCGTTTCCTTTTGTACTTTGCATCGGTTTCCAGGTTCCTCTCGGTAAAATGAGACGAAACGATGGAGTATATACCGGAAGCGTCGCTTTTCCAAGTCATTTCGATGGGAATCAGCCCGCTGTAGCGCGGGAATTATTCGAGGTCCGCCTCAAGATAGTCCAGGGTCTGAGACTGGCGGCTGATTTTCTGGGATAGCTTCTTGGTGAACTCCAGCGCCGAGTTGTCACCATACACTTTGAGCATATGGTTCATGGCAATAACTTCCGAGATCACGGTGATGTTCTTGCCAGGCGAGATCGGCACTCTTACGAACGGTATCTGAACCCCCAGGATGGTCGTTCTGCGGTCCTCGACGCCGAGACGCTCATAATCATCCGTTTCCGACCAGAACGTAAGGTTGACCTCGACCTCGATCCGCTTTTGCATCCGTATGGCTCGAATGCCGAAGAGTTCTTCGATGTCGATTATGCCCACGCCGCGGATCTCCATGTGATGACCAAGCAGTTCCGAGCCGGTCCCGATAATCACGTCAGGAACCGTCCGCGTGATCTTACACACATCATCGGCTACCAGGCGATGTCCCCGTTCCACCAGGTCCAGGGCCACTTCGGACTTGCCGATACCGGACTTGCCGGTGTACAGAAGCCCCACTCCGTAAACGTCAACCAGTGTTCCATGCACGTTGATGGACGGGGCAAACAGGTTGTCCAGAAAGGCCGACAGCCGGTTGGTGAGTTCGGCCGTGGAAAGACGGCTGGAGAATACGCCGGTGCCGTATTCGTCAGCGGCGACAATGAACTCCGGAGGTGGGATAATCCCCTTGGAGATGATTATCAGAGGGAT
This sequence comes from Candidatus Zixiibacteriota bacterium, assembly GCA_023132995.1. GTDB lineage: Bacteria > Zixibacteria > MSB-5A5 > GN15 > FEB-12 > JAJRTA01. The sequence goes on from JAGLXI010000038.1 coordinate 18,582, forward strand.
CGCGGTCTCGAACAGCGTTCGGGAGACCTCGCCCAAGCGCTCCGGCGTAAGCTGACGGATATAGGTCAGTTCCGTTTCGCCAAGGATCTGAATCCGCTGACTCGCGAAACGCTTCAGGAAACCGGTCAGCGCCAGACCGGGTCGGTGCAATTCCGGATTGCTGATGACTTTCTCCATCCCCGCCTCGCTGTTAAGGAGCGTGAGTTCCAGATCCTGATTGCGCGAGGCGTAGAGCTTTTCCACGGTGATGCTTGACATACGGCATTCAATATAAACAGGGGTCTTATTTCAGAGCAAGCAAGAAAACAGGCAAAATAAAAGCCCCGGCAACAGGGGCTTCCATATCAACTATGCGCCAGTTAGGCGGAAGGAGGCTGGCCCAAAAGATTCCGTGGGCGGCAACCACCGTCTGTAAACTATGTTTTGACACAGAACACCCCGGGTGTCTGTCCCTGGCCGATTTGTGGAACAGCCTCGAGGCGGCCGCCGCTGATCTCAATCCAGCTTGAGCCTGATCTCTTTCAACTCTTCCCTGAGTTCCTCCAGATCTTTTCTAAGGCGCTTCATCTCGTGTTCGAACTCCTCCTGCTCGAAAATGAGTTCGTCATCAGAGAAATCACCATGGAACACTCCCCGCATCTTGGGCACCTTGATATCGATATCGCCGATATCCGGAACGTTCGGAAGGCCGATCATGTACCGGTAGTCAAGCCCGCCAAAATTGTCGCGCTCCTCGACCTCAACTTCGAATGTTGCCTCTTTCCTATTGCGCAACACGGCGATTTCTACCTTATCACCGGCGTCGGTGTCACCGATGATCTCGATGACGTCGTCGACGTCCCGCACCTTCTCATCGTCGATGGCGACAATGACATCGCCGGCCTTCAGCCCTGCCTTCTCGGCCGGTGAATCTTCTTCCACTTCTTGAATCAGGGCGCCGCGGCCCTTCTCAACGCCGAAGAATTCGCCCAGTTGCTTGTTGAGGGTCTGGAGTTTCACACCGATAAACGAACCGCTCCCCTTGAAGCTGTATTCGTCGGCATCCCGCATGATAACGTGTACGCGCTTACGCCGAGACTTCTCATCCAGGGTAGCCTTCAACTTCAGTTTTTCATCGGCGCGCACGACTTCGAGTGACACCTCGTCACCCTCGTCGAATTCGGCCAGGGCTTCGGAGAGATCGTCGGAGTCGGTGATCTTCTCGTCCTCCAAGGCAACAATCACGTCCCCCTCTTGCAGGCCGGCTTCGTCGGCCGGTGAATCATCCTCGACCCAATGGATGTACGCGCCATACTTGACCGACAGATCATGCTCTTCGATCAGGTCGTAATCCACCGACTGGTTGCCCACCCCCAGCCAGGCTCCTTCCTCAGACCGGTGACTCCCGCCGACAGCCGACCCGACAATGAGCACCGCCAGCAGCAGCCCCAAAGCAAGCATTACGGATTTTCTCATGACCACCTCGTCAACTATTGGTTTCCGTTTGCAGTTTGATCTCTTATACGCGCCGGGAACGGACAGGTTTCACGTTCGGGGCGGCGTGGGGCGAGGACATCGCCGGGCGGTGTGCTATAAAATCCATTGACAATTTGCCGAGAACTGCTAACATGGGTTTGCCTTTGGTGGCATTGGTCATATACTCCCCTGTAGCTCAGTTGGTAGAGCAACTGACTGTTAATCAGTGGGTCGCTGGTTCAAGTCCAGCCGGGGGAGCTTTGTTATGCCCAATTCGAACTTCATTACTCAAGAACATATACCACTGACTGGGGTTTATCCCGATCCAGCCGTGTAACTTGCCATTTGGTTTAAGGTTAGCGGAGTACCTGTCAACTTGAAAAGCGGACCCGATCCCTGCACCTCGCTTAATATCCGCTGGTTATCTGCTCTATATCGGGCAAATACTCGCTAAAAGGCGCGATGATCTCGGTTCCCGTGACTTAGATCATGCTCTGAGAAGAGGGACCTAATGCGGTTACTCTGCCCACCGTACTATAGTGTAAACGCCGGAGTAAAAGTGT
>JAGLXI010000039.1 GCA_023132995.1 Candidatus Zixiibacteriota bacterium
ACCATGCCCGGACGGCTTCCAGCACCGGAAATACCTGTTGCCAAACTGAAAGCCACCGTAACACGGTTGCAGCGTCGTGTGTTCATCGATCAGGCCTTCCTCCAGCGCCGCCCCGATAGTCAGAAGCTTGGTCGTCGAACCGGGCGGATACAGACCGCAGAGTGGTCGATTCAGCAGCGGATGGGTAGAGTCGCCTGATATCTCGGTCCAGAGGCTTTCCGGTATGACGGACGAGAAGATGTTGGCGTCGAAATGAGGGTGCGACGTCATCGCCAGCACCTCGCCGTTACGCGGATCGATGGCCACGATAGCTCCACAACAAAAGGTATCGAGAGCCACGACACACGCCCGCTGCAGGTCGTTGTCTACCGTCAGCGTCAAGTCAACACCGGCCGTAGCGGGCACGGGCGCCTTGCCTCTGTACGGACCCCGGCTCTGGCCGGACGCCGTCACCTCAATGTAGGCCGTACCTTCACGTCCTCGCAGGAATCGGTCGGCCTGTTTCTCCATGCCCTTCTTGCCCACCATGCTTCCCAGCCGGTAGTTGATTCGCCCCAGCCGCTCCAGTTCCTCCTCCGAGACTTCGCCCACGTAACCGGTGAAGGACTCGCTTCCCAGGTTCGAGCCGTAGCGTCGCACCTCCTCCATCTGGATACTCACGCCGGGAAAACGGTCGGCCTGCTCTTCGATGATGGCTACCTTTTCAAACGGGATGTCGCGCATGATAGGCGCCGGCTGATAGCGACTGACCATGTTCTTCCTGAGACGCTTACGCACCTGAATCGTATCGAGAGAAAGCAGCTCGGCGAGGTTTCGCACCGTAGTGTCGCGGACTTCCTCAGCAGCCACGATGGACACTGTAAAGGACGGCCTATTGTCAATAATCTCCCGGCCGTAGCGGTCGTAGACCACACCCCGCCGGGGCATGGTCGGCTGTACCCGTATGCGGTTGTTTTCCGACTGGGCCGCCAACTGTTCGTGCTGGATCACCTGCAAATTGATGAGACCCCCGGTCAGAACGAGCAGGACCAGAAGGATCACGACAATGCTGATTTTCTCCCGGCGTTGAACCGACAGGGGCTTGTGTGGCATATGTCCTCTAAAAGAGTGCCTTCATCTTTGCGTAAGTGATGTGGCCCTCCTTTATTAGAAAGAAAAGCCAGGCGACCAGGCTCGTGAGAATACCACCGACGAGCGCCCGCGACCACAGAAGATAGAGGAACTCGTCGCTGCGGGTGACGATTAGAACCAGCACGTTATGCACTAACACGCCGCCCAAGATCAGCAACAGCTTGGCATAGAGTGAGTCGAGGTTCAGCCGTTCGCGCACGTGAAAGGCCGTCAGGCCCAGGACGGAGAGAATCAGCGCGTGCCAGCCCATGAGATCGGGCATCCCGGCCGCTATTACCACTCCGGCCGCGAAGCCGAACCAGATTGATACCACCTCGGACTTGTAAGTCGCCACCAGCAGCACCGCCAGGGCCGGCAGGTTGATGACGGCCGTGTAGACCGTGGTGAGATCGCTCGAAATCACCTCATGCATCGCGATCAGGAACAAGTACAATATGAACGGGATTATGCGCATCACTGGGTTTCCGGCATGAGAACGAAAAGCTCCTCGAGAGAGTGGAAATTAACCGCCGGCTCAAGTCTTATCTCGGAGTACGGCTTGTTCTCCGGTCGGAATATCTCCCTCACCGTCCCCACTTTCAGACCGGGTGGATAGACCCGGCCCAGCCCGGACGACAGGATGGTATCGCCGGGCCGTACGATCCCCTGGTTGGGGAAATTGTCCAGAACCATCCCCTCCGACACCAGATAACGCACGATACCCATTTCGCGACCGGAGGCGACTCGCGCGGCCACTCGGTTCAGGGGATCGGTCAACAGTTGGACCTTGGCGTAACCGGGCATGACTTCCTGAATCCGCCCCACCAGCCCGACCTGGTTTATGACCGGCTGCTGCACCTTGACCGAGTCAGCCAGACCGCGGTTAATTGTTGCCGAAATCGGCATTCGGCCCCCGGTCACCGACACTACGGTGGCCGGCAGCAGCCGGTAGCCGGGCTGCTGCTCGAAACCGAGAATCGACCGCAGCCTGATGTTCTCCCGAGCCGCTTCCTCAAGAAACGACAACTCGACCGATGACTTGGCGACCCAGCTTCTCAACTGATCATTCTCGGCACTGACTGTTTTTACTTCGGTCAGCAGCTTCTTGATGTGAAAGAAGGGATAGTAAAACCCGTCGAGTATGACCTGGCTAACCAGCCCGTTGACAGCTGGCTGCCCGATTATGAGCACAACAGCCAGTACCAGGACAACGGCGAAGTGAGCATTGCGTATGCTCTTGTAGGACAGATTGGACATCCCGGTCGTACCTCAGTAGCATCCGTGCCGGCCAGCTCGGTTCAGTCGAAAGCGTCCATCAGGGCCAGGACATCACCCGGCGACGAGGCCTCCTGCAACTTGGTGCGGTTCTCCTCGGATTTCATCAGAAAGGACAACCGCGCCATGACGTTCAAGTGTGCCCCAATCGCGTCCTCGGGCGCCGCAATCAGAAAGAACAGGTGAACCGGCTTGTGATCCATGGCGTCAAACTCAGCCCCTGAAGGACTTCGGCCAAAACCTATTACGATGCCCTTGACCGACCTGGTCTTGGCGTGGGGAAAGGCTACGCCGTACCCTACCCCGGTGGTGACCAGGTTCTCGCGTTCCCTGATGTCAACCAGGAGCTGATCCCGGTCCTTCACCATGTTAGAGCGGGAGACCAGTTCCACCAACTCCTCAATCACCGCGTCTTTGTCGGTTCCCTTGAGATTGAAGTCAACGAGAGTTTCGTCGCAAAACTTGGAGAGCTTCATGATTTACAATCCTATCACAGTTTATCGGCCTCATCCGGGAGCAGCACCGGTATGTCATCGGTGATGCGATAGGCCAGCCGGCAGTTCCGGCAGACCAAACGGTTTTCTTCCTCTCGATAGTCCAGCATACCCTTGCACTTGGGGCAGGCCAGCTTTTCCAGCAATCTGTCCGGAAGTCTCATAATCGGCCTCTCAACGTTCCTCGAACTCACCCATGACCCGGTATTTGGCCATCCGCTCGGACAAGAGCTGATCGACGGGCATATCCTTGAGCTCATTGATCGCCTTCACTATTTCCGCCTTGACAAGCCGAGCCGCCTCTTCGGGGTCGGTGTGCGCTCCGCCTGCCGGTTCGCTGATGACTTTGTCGATGAGATTCAATTCCACGAGATCCTTTGACGTCGGGCGCAACGCCTCCGCCGCTTCCTTGGCATGAGCCGCGTCTCGCCAGAGAATGGCGGCACAGGCTTCCGGTGAGATGACCGAATACCAGGCATACTCGAGCATCATCACGCGGTCTCCCACGCCGATACCCAGCGCACCACCAGAGGCCCCCTCGCCGATGATGACAATCACAATGGGAACGGTAATACGCGACATATCCCTGATATTCCGGGCGATTGCCTCCGCCTGGCCCCGCTCCTCCGCACCGATACCCGGAAACGCTCCCGGGGTGTCGATCAACACCAGGATGGGGACTTCGAACTTCTCGGCCAGACGAAAAAGTCGGAGCGCCTTGCGGTATCCCTCCGGATGGGCCATTCCGAAATTGCGAGCGAGCTTCTGCTTGGTATTGCGACCCTTCTGCTGACCCACCACCATAACCGGCATATCGTCTATGGCAGCGAACCCGCCCACCATCGCCCGGTCATCGGCGAAATTGCGATCCCCATGTAACTCGACGAAATCGGTTGTGATAAGTTTGATATAGTCGAGGGTGTAAGGTCGCTTCGGGTGCCGGGCCAGTTGGACGATCTGCCAGCGGGTGAGCCCCGAATAGATATCATCGCGCAACCGTTTCAGCTTCTTTTCAAGGGAAACGATCTCTCCGTCAAGCTCAATGCTCTCCCCTATGGAGAAGTCTTTCATGTCGGAGATCTTCTTCTCCAACTCCATCAGGGGGCGCTCGAAATCCAGATAGGGCCGCTCTGCCATGTCTATCAGACCTGCCTTCTTCCGTGTCCCGCCGCCTTTTTCGTTGAGATCCCGCCGTTTCGCCGGCGGTGAGACAAACCGGAAACCAAGATAAAGAACAGGGCAAGAATAACAACCATAAAAACCACCAGGAAAGCCAGTACGAGGATGCGATTCCAGAAGTACATCGCCAGCGCAAACAGGCCGAAGACAACACCCAGGGCATAGAAGACCAGCACCACCTGCCGATGCGAAAACCCGGCCAGCGCCAGGAGGTGAAACAGATGACGCCGGTCGGCTTTCATGACGCTTCTGCCCTTGATCAACCGTCGCATGAACGATGACAGGGCTTCCAGGATTGGTACGCCAAGTACCAGCAGGGGCACGTACAGCGCCGAGGCAGTGAACGATTTGAGGGGCACAATCAACGAGAACACGGCAAAGTAATAGCCGATCTGCATTGAGCCGGAATCGCCCAGAAAAATCCGGGCGGGGTAACGATTATACAGCAGAAAGACCGACAGAAATCCGACCAGGGCATAGACGAATACCAGCACCCATCCCACCCCGTGAAGATGGCCGATGACCAGCATTGTCAGGGCCGCAATCAGGGAGACTCCGGCCGCCAAACCATCAAGGCCGTCGATCAGGTTGACGGCGTTGGTGAGCCCGACAACCCAGAGCACGGTAATAACCACCGAGGCGGCGCCGATTTCAATACTGCCGAAGGGGGTGGTGAGAAGTTCGACGCGCAGCCCGGCCAGGTACAGGATGAGTCCCACACCGACCTGCGCCGCCAGCTTGATCCAGGCCGACAGCGGACAGAGATCATCAGCTAGACCGACCGCAACAATGACCAGCGCACCTAAAAATATGTAGAGCATCGAACCCGCCGGCTCCAGGGCGAAATCGGGAAAGAGCCGACTTGACACGAGCACAGTAATCCAGGTGGCGGCAAACAGCGCGAGGCCGCCCAAGATCGGCACCGGCCTTTTGTGCCGCTTGTGACGACCCGGCATATCCAGCAGTTGATACCTGTGCCCGATCTTTATCAACTGTGGAATAGCAAGAAGGCTGACGGCCCAGGAGACCAGCACTGCGATCACAATTGACGCAGCGGGCATCGGTTACTTCCGTCCCCTCGGTTGCAGAGCCGCAATCGCCAGCGTGAAAAGGAAGTTGGTGGTCAGGATAAGAGGCAGCACGAGCAGGGAGAAGCCGTTGGGGAGGTGTTTCAGGAAGTACTTCCACATAGAATTGTGATGGAGCCAGCTTCGCCTGATCCGTCCGGCATCGCTGCCCCGGCCCCAGTCGTGCACGGCGCCTGCGGTCGGCACGAACAGGTTGACGTAACCCAGAGTACTGAGTCTCTTGCTCAGGTCGGTATCCTCCATGTACATAAAAAAACGCTCATCAAACCCCTTCAACAACATGAACAAAGACCGCCGGATCAGCATTACCGTAGCCGCCACGGCCGGGACCGGCATTGTTTCCTCGTAGTCGGGCAGTGTGTACAGAGTATTCCCGCCAAACAACCGCGACAGAACCGAACCCCGCGAAAAGACGATGTTACCGACCGTGGGAAACCGGCGGCAGGTCGGCTGGAATCCTCCATCGGGATAACGCATTCTACCGGCGACGGCTCCCGGTTTGTGATAGCTCTTCAGAGCCGCCAGGAGAGAATTCACAGCACCACCGTCCAGTATCACATCGGGGTTCAGGAACAACAGGAACATGCCTTTGGCCGCCCGGGCGCCCCGATTGCATGCCGCCGCAAAGCCCACGTTCTTGCCTAGCACCTGCACGCGGGCTTCCGGGAAATGACGGCGAACCACCGGCGACGGATCTTCCGTCGAGTTGTTGTCCACTACCAATAGTTCGTGGTCAATAGCAGCAACGGCTCCAGCGAGACCGGCCAGGCAACCGCCCAGTGACGGTAGCGAGTTGCAGGTGACGACAATAACGGATATTTTGTCCGTGGCCAAAATGAAAAGCTCGATTCAACCCAGTTTTCCGAACATGGCTTTGAGCCGCAGCCACCAGACCATCCAGATCGCCTCGCGCATGATCTTCTTCGACATTTTGGACTCACCGGCAGTGCGATCGACAAAGACAATAGGGATCTCCTTGATACGAAATCCTTTTTTCCAGACGCGCATCGACATCTCTATCTGAAAGGAGTAGCCCGAGGAACCGATGGCATCCAGATCGATGGACTCAAGCACCGTGCGCCGGAAACATTTGAAACCTCCGGTAGCATCACGCAGCGGCAGTCCGGAAATAACGCGGGTGTAAATGTTGGCGAAATAAGACAGCAGTAACCGCGACATGGGCCAGTTGATAACGTTGACGCCGGAGATGTAACGGGATCCGATAACCAGATCGCTGTGCTGAATCTCGCGCAGGAAATCCTTGATGTACTCCGGCCCGTGCGAAAAGTCGGCGTCCATTTCAAAGACGTATTCGTAACTGCCCTCGATGGCCCACTTAAAACCGGCCACGTATGCCCGCCCCAGACCTTCTTTCTTCTCGCGGTGCAGCACGTTGACTTTCTCTTCGTCGCGAGCCAGCCGGTCGGCTATATCGCCGGTACCGTCCGGGGAGTTGTCATCAACAATCAGGACGTTGATCCTGGGATCCAGCGGCAGCACCGCGTGTACGATCTTCTCAATGTTTTCGCGTTCATTATAGGTGGGGAAGATAATCAGGGCGCGCTGTGTGGGACTCATTCAGATGTGGCTTTCTTTATGTTGCATTCTGCTCGACTCCTGTCTTAGCTGAGGCTGCTTACACCGTAGAGGGGCAAATGCCCACCGTCAGTCTCGGGCGTTTCGAGAGCAGTAAATTCTTCGCTCTTATACTTTCCCCTGGTTTCCCCGGTTCCTGCCGGCGAGAGAAACCGTGTGGTCAATAGGTTCATTGGTCGGGTCTCTTCGTTTTTTCACCGACCACGTTCCGCATTTTCTTACGGAGGTCAGCCAGTTCCTCCTTGATGGCCGTCTGGCCTTCAGTCATAAAACCCATCATGAAAAGCGCCATTCCCAGCCCGACCAGGAGCATCACCAGGTACAGGAGCGGCCGCTGACCTTCACCGACCATATACCTGAGGTAGAGTGCCCAGAGACCGACCAGTACTCCCAACGCGAACAACATCGACCCCAACAGGCCAAAGAAGAGGAGCGGCTTGCGAAGGAACGTCAACTGGAACTTTACCGCCAGCATATCCAAAACACCGACCGGAATACGCCAGAAGGTCGTGAACTTGGACCGCCCCCAGTTGCGTTCATACAGAGGAACCTTGACTTCCTCGACCCTGTATCCTTCGTCGGCGGCCAGCACCACCAGGTAGCGATGCCAGTCACGCCGCAGGAAAATGTTTTCGACCACTTCGCGGCGAAACGCCTTGCACGAATTCAGATCATGCACCTTCAGGTTGAATATCTTTCGGGCGACCCAGTTGTAGATGCCCGAGACGAGTTGCTTTCCGTATTTGCCCTGTTTCCAGCCGGCACACAGATCGGCGCCATCGAGTATCGGCGCTACAAGCGATGGAATATCCACCGGCCTAAACTGAAGATCGGCCGGATAGAAAACGAATATCTCTCCCTTAGCCGCCGCAAACCCTGTCTGGAGTGCCTCCGTCAAGCCCCGATTATGCGGGTGAACAGCATAGCGTACGAAATCATACGTACATGCGGCTTCCTCGATTTTCTGCAGGGTGCCGTCGGTGGATCCGTCGTCAACGATGACCAGTTCCCCCTCAAACGGCGCTCCTGCGAGCATCTCGGAATAGAGCCGACAGAACTCGGCGATATTGCCCTCCTCGTTCATAGCGGGCACGATCGTCGATACCAGCACCGGGCGTTTCCCTTCAGCCGTCAAAGTCGGTTCCCTTCAGTTCGGCATAGGCCCTTTTCATCTTCTCCACGTGAGGCGCATACCTCAGAGCACACTCGAAGTAGTCGATGCCTCCACTCTTGTACCGTACATCCCCGGTGGCGTCGAACCGGTCCTTGTAAAACATCGCCAATCTGGAATTAAGATTGTAGTTCGTCGGCGAAAACTCAACAGCTTTTTTGAAAAGGACTTCCGCCTCTTCGAAGTGGCCCGCCTTCTGGGCACGTTCCGCAAGCATCAGCGGCCCGGATATGCTCTGCGGGTGATCCCGTACCCACTCCATGGCATACCGGTCGGCCCGCGCCACAGAGTCCGCCCGGTAGTAGTCGAGCGCCAGTTCAAAAGCGGATCGCTGGTAGCTGTCTGCCTGCTGGTTGCCGGTGCGGCCGGCGATCCGAAACAGGCGCACTTTCTTCAGCCTGACATGATACGTACACAGATGCACCGCCGTGCCCATCAGACGCGGGTAATCGTTCCGCGCCCGCGTTTCATTCCCCTTGTCGAGCAACAGGTGCGTTACGGGAAAACGTTCAAACAGCTCGCGATCAACATGAACCACACCGAACATGTGTATGACCGCGCCCAACTTGCCGGCCACCGCGAATTCGGCGGCGTATGGCCCGGAAAGCACTGCCTCGGGCGATAGAATCATTTCCAGATCGCGGGCGTTATCGCGAGCGGTGAATGTTGGCTTGCGCCACCAGTCGCCGTAATCGACAAATCCACTGCCAATAACCCAGGCTATCACGGCAATCACCACAACCTTACCCACCAGTGACGCCCGCGGCAACCGGCTCGACCGATATAATTTTATCGCCACGCCCGCGCCGGCGGTTGCGACCGCGGCGAGTAATATCACCAGGTACTTCCTATCCTCGAAAGCAAATTCGAACCCGAGCTGATCCATCAGGGCGGAATAGCCCTGTGAAACGACGATCAGGAACAAGGGGAAACTGAGCGGATAGAACAGCCACGGCGTACGATTGTTGTCCGGCGTCCGCCACTGCCGCCACAACATGGTCAGGATCATCGCCGCGGCGGCACAGAATGGGTAGATCAAGACCAACTGGTAGCGCAGCGGGCGGTAGTTCCAGATCATCAGGGAACCGTAGAACGCCACAATAGTGGCCGCCACAAAAATGTGTCCGGCGTTGAAAGACCCGAAGCCCTCTTTCCATGATCGGCGTCGGGAAACATGATACAAGATCATGCACAGCATAATCGCTCCCAGAACGGCCACCACCGACATACGCGGGAAGAGGTTCGAGTCGATACCGAACGATACCATGCTCCAGATGAAGTCACCCATCGACTGCAGTCCGTCCGGTGGTCCGTAAAGTCCAACCGCCTGCTCACTCACGTAGCCGGTAACCCGTGAGGGTAACGGCAGGTAACTGAAAACCATCCAGACTAAGGTCATAAAGGCGAAGCCGGCGGCAAACAGGACCGGTTTTGCGGCCCTGCCCCGGCGTGAGCCGGTGTCCTCGTGCGCGTAACGATAGGCCAGAAAGCAAGCAAACGGAAACAGGAACGGAAGCCCGATTATCTTGCCGAAAAAGACAGAGACAGCCAGAGATATCCCTGCCAGGAGATGGCCCCATCCGCCACGGAAGTAGGTAAGCAGGAATATCGCCAGGGCGGCGTAAAAGAACATCGCGTGCTCCAGAAACGGTAGCCGACCATAGAAAAGCTGATTGTAGTCGAAGAGAATCAATGCCAGGAAGAACAGACCCGTTCGTAATCCGGCCACTTTCCTGAGGAAAAGGAAGAAGAGCAACACGCCGCCGAACGAATAGAGAAGCCCTGTCAGATGAGACTGTCCCAGACCGACTCCAAACAGCTTGAACACCACTACCGCGAGCAGGGTGACGGCGGACTTGATAAAGAGCACAAACCGGTCTTCGTGATACGGATTGGCATCCCCCGACTGAACGTACATCTTGGCAAACAGGGTATACTGCGAGGGATCAGTGTATACGCTGGACGATCCCGACAAACCCAGTGGCGGGTCAGCATCAAGGTACCACACCCGCACCAGGAAAAGCAGGGCCAGAAGACAGAACGCTACCGCAGCGCCGGATGGCAGCCCGGCCGTTTTCCCGTCACTTGCGCTCAAAGAACTCCCGTATCTTACCGGCCACATGTCCCACCTGGTCGTCGGTCATCTCCGGATAAATCGGAAGCGACAGAACTTCCCCGGCCAGCTTCTCCGTGATGGGGAAATCTCCTTCGCGATGGTCGAGGTACGCGAACGCATTCTGCAGGTGCACCGGTATCGGATAATGAATCAGGGTCGGGATTTCACATGCGGCGAGGTACTTCTGCAATTCGTCTCGTCGTTCAGTCTCGATAACATACAAGTGAAAGACCTGCTCGTACTCGTCCTCGGAACGCGGCAGAGTGACCGACAGGCCGGACAGGAGTTCGTTGTAAAGAGCGGCCACCCGGCGGCGTTCGGAGTTCCAGCGATCAAGATGCTTCAGCTTGACATTCAGCACCGCCGCCTGGATTCCATCGAGACGAGCGTTATATCCGAGAAGCTCGTGACGATACTTACTCTTGGAACCATGGTCGCGCAACATACGGACTACGCTATCGAGCCGGGCATCATCGGTCGTGATCGCCCCGGCTTCCCCGTAGGCGCCCAAATTCTTGCCGGGATAGAATGAAAACGCGGCCATGCGACCTATCGACCCTACCCTCCTGCCCCGGTAAACGGCCCCGTGGGCCTGCGCCGCATCCTCAAGCACAAAAATATCGTGGTTGTCGGCCAACTGCCCGATCGGGTCCATGTCGGCAGGGCAGCCATATAGGTGAACGGGAATGATGACCTTGGTACGACGCGAAATGGCCATCGATAACAAGTCGGGGTCGAGATTCCGGGTGGCGGGGTCAACATCGCACAGCACCGGTTTGGCGCCGACCTGGGCAATGGCGGCAGCTGTCGCCACGAAGGTATTGGCAGCCGTGATTACCTCGTCACCCGGCCCGACGTCGAGAGCACGCAACGCCACAACTAAGGCGCTCGTACCACTCCCGACACCAGCGCAATGTGCGACCCGGCAGTATTGAGCATAGGCGGATTCGAAAGCCTTGGCGGCCGGCCCCAGAATATAGGCCGAGGAATCCAGCACCTCCCTGATGGCCCGGTCGATCTCGGGTCTTATAGATTCGTACTGCGCCTGCAAGTCAAGATACTTAATATGCACTTCTATTCCCTTGCGAGACGTGAAGATAGCCGAAGACGGTCGGAAAGTCAAGGCGGATCATGCCGAGGCGACACG
>JAGLXI010000004.1 GCA_023132995.1 Candidatus Zixiibacteriota bacterium
CCGGTGACCATCTGCTTCACTTATGACGAGAATGAGATTCATGTACCCGAGCATAAGCTGCGCATCTTCCACCGTGAGGGAGACCCTTCAGTGTGGCAGGATGTTACGGTGTCCGTAGATACGGCTGCCAATGTGATCTGCGGTGTTGTGTCATCATTGTCGCCGTTTGTCCTTGCAGTGCCTTATTGTTGCAACTTCCGCGGCGATGTTGACCACAGCGGCGTTCTACCGATCGACATCGCCGACCTGGTCTATCTTGTGGACTACATGTTCAACGCCGGCCCCGAACCGCCGCCGTGTCAGTAGTTCTTCAGTAGGTCAGAATCCTTGTGATTCTGACTATTGCGTCAGGTCTCCAAGAGTGGAGAGACCTGACCTACAAGAAATGTCCACTCACAAGAATACCACCAAGTCCTCCCAAAAAGCGCCAGCAGTACCGTCAATAAAGGACCAGCCAATGGCTACCGGCTCAAAACAGACCGCCCCTTCCTGTATCACCTCCAACTCATGCACGATTCGAAATCACTACCGATCCTGTTAGGTGAAGACAAAAACGAACAAAACGAACCCATTTGCTGTGCGCGGCAGACGCCATCGTCTGCCTCTTTCCGTCATACTGGCGGAAGGACTTGTTGAAAATGTCGCGGTGGCCGGCCACCGAAGCATTGATGCTGGTGCTGCCAGGCGTCTCTGCCTGGCAGTAGCGCGAATCCATAGAGGCGTCGGGCAGAGACACCCGACGCCACACCTTGGAGTATGTTTATCAACAAGCCCGAAAGCCGGAATCCAGTCTTCGAATACAACCTGGATTCCGGGTCAGGCCCGGAATGACAAAGGTGTCACGGTCTGATACGGCCGACAGCGGGGCGGCTGTGCGGTATCCCCCGCTCGGCGATTCTTTCGGTAGTCTCAAACAGGGTTGTGTCAATCACCTCAAACAAATCCATTTGAAAAACCACCGTATCGGGAACGGTACACCAGAACTTAAGGTGCAGGCTGTCATAAGCGACCACCTGGGCCGCCAGGACAGGATCGTTGTCATAGATGATCGTGTCGGCCTCGCCGTAAACCGGAAGGATATCCCGATGGTAGCTGGAACCTATGCCAATGGAATCGGCGGTCTTGCCTTCGTACCTGGCGCTCATGTTGACGCCGTCGGGCGGCTGAGGATAGACGGAGTCCACCACGATCACGCCATAGACCGGCGAGGAACCGTCGATGACACCGTTCTCGTCAGGATCGTATATGAGCACTACCACACCGAGCGTCGCCTCGTAATTGGCTACGGCTATCCACCCTACGTGATCGATTGAAACGGGGGGGCCGTTGAAGTTGAGGACGTCGGCGTAGGAATCGTCCAGAAGGACGTACTGGCCCTGGCCGTTATCGCCGGGTATCAACGTGTTGGCGCGCAGCTCTATGTACGCCGTGTCCTTATCGCCAACGGTGGCCATGATGACGGCATGACCCAGACTGCCGGAAAACAAATAGGAGAACCGGGCTATTCCTGTCGAGTCAGTGACAGCAGACCGTGCCGACAGGGTGCCGTCCCCTTCGATGGGGGAAAGCTGTATCTGTTGGCCGGGGAGGTAATTGTCGCCATCATCGCGGACGGCCAGTTCGAGGGGATGATTGAAAACGGAATCACCCATGCTGCCCTGGTAATAGAGGCCATGAATGGCTACCAGACCCGCCGGGACAGTCGGACCGTTCGGCTTATCATTGTCGTCACAACCGGTGACGATTGCCAGGGCAATCACGACTCCGACCATCGCTGCCAGGCATTTGCGAGCATTAACAAACATCTTCACCTATCTGTGTTCGTGAGAAGCATTCCATAGGACTAATGTCGGCACAAGAGCACCGGAGCACCCCTGCCGCAGCGCGGACTCCGGACTTCTCCTCAGGGCCGGAAGTAGTATTTCAACCCCAGGCCGAAATTGAGAAACCGTGGCCGATTACCCGACGCCAGGAGATCATAGCTGTTATACGACGCCAGCGTGGTAAAGGATCGCTTTTTGGGCGATTCCCAGACCTTGACCTCAACCCCGAAATTTGCCGCCAGGGCCGCGTTCAAGTGCGATTCCGACTCGAAGCCCTTGTGAGTTGCCGCCGTCAACCCGCCCCGGATTCCCAGCCCCACGTAAGGAGACCAGAAGTTCTCGGAAATGGGCAGGAACAGGTAGCTGAAATTGAAGTCGAAATCGTACTGACTCAAAGACGGCTTGTCCTTCTCCATGAACATACTGTTTGCTTCCCACTGCACATACTGAGAAGGATCGAGGCCCAGGTCGGTTGTCGTGATCTGATACAGGTTCACCTGATCAATGCGGGTGTACCGGAACCCTACCGAGACCAGCATCCGGTTGTTGCGGATCTGCCCGTAGTTCAGGCCGATGTGAAAGGTGGGGTCGTACAGCCTGTCGGCGTCGATATCCACTGAACGACCGTCTTCATCCGTAAAGTCTAAAAAACCACTCAAGCCGTCATAGCTCCCGACCGGCGTCGAGTAGCCGCCGAACAGATCGACGACGTTATACCGTTTGGCCACTCTGACTATTCCACCCGTGGCCACTCCGTTCAGGGCAAGGGTGGCAAACAGCAGCATGATGATCATTTTTGTAGTCTTTGACATATTCACTCCCGGTGTCAATCGTCTTCGTATGTTCGATAGATACGGTTTACAAAGGTCTGTGTCAAACTTTTTGCGTTGCCGTCATCACCATCTTCTTGTACAACTAAACTACAAATCGGCCGATATTCAGAGTATCTGATTGCGTTGCAGCAAATACCGGTTGCGGCGGCCGGAACGGTGGCTATATTCCGCCTGGATTGAGATATGCCGACGGTTGGTCGGCTATGGAAGACCGAAAGGATGGAACAGTAGAATGGCAAGCGCAGACATAATGATCATTGGTGCCGGCGTAATGGGTCAGGGGCTGGCTGAGGCTATCGCCACCTCCGGCAACGAGGTCATGCTGATTGATAAAACGACCAAGCTGGCCGAACGGGGCCTGAGAGGTATCGCGGAATCCATAGACCGGGAGATCCACAAATGGGGTCTGACACAGACGGACAAACGGGCTATCCTTGCCCGCATTTTCCCGTCGTCGGACATCTCCCAAGCGGAAGACGCCGGGATCGTGATCGAATGCATCCCGGAGAATCTCGCGATGAAGCGCTCCCTGTTCGACAATCTGGACGATATCTGCATGCCGGACGCGCTCCTGATCACGAACTCGGGCACCTTGTCAATCTCAGAAATTGCAGCCGTCACCAAGCGACCGAGCAAAATCATCGGCATGCACTTCCTGAACCCGGTTACCAAAATCCCGTTAGTGGAGATCGTCAAGGGTCTTAAGACCGACGACGAGTCGTTCCAGAAGGCCGTGGAGTTTGCCGAGCTGCTCGACAAGAAGTGGATAACAGTGAACGAGTATCCCGGTTACGTCACCACCCGTATTATCGTTCCCCTGCTGAACGAAGCCATGCACGTGGTGATGGAGGGAGTAGCGACCACTGAGGATGTCGACAAGGCCATGAAGTTAGGCTTCGGTTTCAATATAGGACCACTGGCCCTTGCCGACATGATGGGGCTGGACGTGGTCATGTTGTGGATGGAAAACCTGCTGGCCGAGCTGTCCGAACACAAGTACAACCCCTGTCCCCTGCTTCGGAAGATGGTCCGGGCCGGGCGTCTGGGGGTCAAGACCGGAAGAGGGTTCTTCAGGTACGACGACGAAGGCAACCGCATCATGGATGAAGAAACTCAAAAGCAGCCTGATGATGGAGTAAATGTACAATGAACATACTTGTTATCAACTGTGGATCGTCGTCGGTGAAATATCAGCTTATCGATACCAATACCGAGACTGCTCTTGCCAAGGGATCCGTGTCGCGAATCGGCATGTCAGCAGCCGTTCTGACCCACAAACCGCACAACCGGCCCGAGATCACCATCGCCGGGGAAATCCTCGACCATATAATGGCTGTCGAGCAAGTCGTCTTGACTCTGATGTCGGAGACCCACGGCGTTATCAGGGACAAATCGGAAATAGCGGCCGTCGGACATCGCGTGGTGCATGGTGGCGAGCGGTTTGCGGATTCCGTCCTGATCACGCCGGAACTCATGGTCGAGTTGAGATCCCTGATCGAACTGGCCCCGCTTCACAACCCGCATAACATCCGGGGCATCAACGCCAGCCAGAAGATATTGCCGGATGCTCCCCAGGTGGCTGTGTTTGACACCTCCTTCCATCACCGGATGCCGCCGCACGCCTACATATACGGCATACCGTACGTGCTGTACAAACGGTACGGCATCCGTCGCTACGGCTTTCATGGCACCTCGCATCGCTACGTCAGCGAGCGGGCGGCCGACATGCTCGGTAGGCCCCTGACCGACCTCAAGATGATAACCTGCCACCTTGGCAGCGGCGCATCACTGGCCGCCATTGACGGCGGCGTGTCAGTTGACACCTCGATGGGGTTCACCCCGCTGGAAGGATTGCTGATGAACACGCGTTCCGGCGATCTTGACCCGGCCATCATTCTGCATATCATGGCCCGCGAGGAGCTCTCACTACACGAGGCTAACACCCTTCTTAACAAGCATTCCGGACTCTCGGGCATATCCGGTGTATCGTCGGACATGCAGGACATCCAGGAGGAAGCCGAGAAAGGCAATAAGAACGCCCAACTAGCCCTTGACATCTATTGCTACCGCTTGAGGAAATACATTGCGGCATACACGGCCGCTATGGGGGAGCTGGACGCGCTGGTCTTCACGGCTGGCGTCGGCGAGAACTCGCCCATTGTCCGCGCCAAGTCGTGTGAGAACCTTAGCTTCATGGGCGTGGAGGTTGACGAGAGCCGTAACGCCGAGGGCAACCGCAAGGAGACGGTCATCTCAAGCGACGCCGGCAAGGTCAGCGTGCTCGTTATTCCCACCAATGAAGAACTGGTGATCGCGCGGGACACCCAGCGAATCGTGGAGCAGTCGGGATAGGGTAAGATGTTCTGTGTCAAGACACAGTTTACAGGTTGTATCAGAACATCCTTAACAGTTCATTGTTTCGTTGTATCTTTAAGCAGGACCGGGTAGCCCACCATTTATGGGATTGTTGAAAAACGTACTCTAAGGGGTGGCGTCGGGTGTCTCTGCTCGACGCCTCTATGGATTCGTGCTACTGCCAGGCAGAGAGAGGCTGTTTGCTATGATATGTCTGTATGGGGTATCAGGTAATCGGTTTCGCCGAGCTTTCACCGTTTCCGGGATGCCTGCACCCGAATCTCATCTCTGATAAGAGCCACCAGTTTGTCGCCGTCGATCCTTTCCACGATCATGGCGGCTATCTTTTCCGCCAGGGTAGCGGTGAACTCCCGAGTGAAGAGTTTCACCTGTTCGGGAGTTATCTTCTCCAGCGAATCCTCCCAGCCGGTGGCGCTCGTCGAGTGCGGCTCAGGTTCTTTGTCGGCCCGTAGAACAATACTCTCCGGCTCCTGGTCCTGAAGTCTTTCCACTTCCTTCTTGAACTCGCCGATGAATTTCTCGACCCCGTCCCCGGAGACCTGTGCACCGGGTGATCCTTCACCGGCGGGACCCGGCGTTATCGGATCAACAAGCGATGATGGCTCCGCAATAGAGAGCTTGGATTGTTGAGAATCGGGCGTGGCCTGAGACTTTGCCCCAGGCTGAGATGGAGCCTTCGCCTCTTTTCGCATCTCGCTCAGGAACCACTCGTAGTCGTCCGGTTGGTGTTCCCCGTCGCGCTCAAGGGAGTGCGGGGAATTCACGGCATACTGATCGGAATCCTTCAGGATATCCAGCTTGCCGGTACTCGATAGCGGGAGTGGCTCTTTCTGGGTCTGCTTCTGCACGATATCGGTCTGGTCGTCCCGAATCATGATCGATTCCACCTTCGAAGACTCCGCGATATCTGTATTCTCTTTTTCGTGGTCAAAGCCGATCATTTTCTCGGTTGTCTTTCCCGGTACCCTGAAACCTGCGCTGGTTTTGTCCATAACTTCCGAGTCGGTGACTTCAATCCGGTCATGACCCGGAGCAGAGTCGACAGCCGCCGGCTGCTCCGGGGAAACAGAACGACCGGTGAAGAGCATAGCCCGTTCCACGAACTCCCTTGGATCAAAGGGCATGGTGATCACCACCTCCTCCGGAAAAGGCAGGTCGCCGGAACCGGGCTCGGCAAGCAGCAGAAAGGGAATACTCGTAAAACGTGAGTCATCGCGAATCCGTTCGTAAAGCGGACGCTGTCCCTGGTCGCGTAGATTGGCGTTGATTATGAGCAAATCGGGACGGGAGAAATTGAGTACCTCCATTGCCTTCTCAGCCTCGGAAACCGAGATGACCTCAAACCCGTTTTGCCTGAGCACGTTTCCCGCCACATTGCGTATCGTATCCGATCCATCCGCCAGAAGTACTCTCTTGTGCATACCTGCAACTACTCCTTGAAGTTCTTATCCGACAATCGGGACGACGCCTCTTCGAGGAACTCGCGGTCGTCCTTGCTGATGTTTTCGATCCCCACCTCGTTGATCTTATCCAGGATGGTATCGACTCGCCGCATGATCTCGCCGGCCTTTTGTCGCTTCTTGGCGAGCTTGGTAGTCTCGCGCCGGTAACGTATATCTTTCAAGCGGCGGCCCCACCTGATCCAGCGCCAATCGAACTTGATATAGGCCAGTCCGTAGAGAGCTCCCCCCAGATGCGCCCAGTGGGCGACACTCCCGCCGGCAAACAGAAAGCCGAGAAGCATCATGCCCGGTATGGCCCACTTCACCTTTACCGGAAAGAGGAAGTAAATGTACAGATTCCGATTGGGAAACATGATCCAGTAGGCCACGAGTACGCCGTATATCGCCGCCGACGCCCCGATCATCGGATACGGCTGGCCAGATTTGACCACCAGCGTGAGGACCGCCCCCGACAATCCCGACAGCAGGTAGAATCTGCTGAAACTCCGACTGCCCAAGGCAAACTCGATTTCAGTGCCGAACATCCACAGGGCGAACATATTGAAGAATATATGGCCCAAGCTGCCGTGCAGAAACATATAGGTCAGCGGCTGATAGATCAGGTTGGGAAA
>JAGLXI010000040.1 GCA_023132995.1 Candidatus Zixiibacteriota bacterium
ACCGCAATGTCGCCCTGCCATACAGGGCTGGTACGTCTGATGCGTCAAGTTCATACTCAAAGAACGTCGGTGGTAGGGGCGGTGTTGCCCAAGCTTCGTGCGCAACGACAAGTGCCAGCAAGAGCGCACTTAACAACGATGTTCTTGCCATCCTCTTCATAACCTTCTCCTATGGTTTCAGAGTTGTTGAGTTTCGACAACAGGTCAACTTGTCATAGGCGTCTCCTTTCGTCCGCTTTCACCTTCTACAATTAGCACGGCACAAACTTCCAGACTCTCACAGTAACCGTAGGTCAAACCGCCTGTCGGTTTGACGTGGCTCTCACTGGTCAAGCGGCAGGCCGTTTGACCTACTGTCTGTAATCTGGTGAACGTTCTATCATGCCCCAAGTCAACCCCACTGGTTGAAAGCACAATGCACTATTCTGACCGGCTCTCTTACATGATATGACGCACAAAGCCGCCGGACTGTCAAGGCGAATTGCCCCCGCCAGTGGTAGACCGCGCCTTTCCATAGTGAGCCACGCATCTGAGGTCCCCGGTTCTCCCTGCTGTCAGCCGGGCTTTCAGAATGAATCATCGGCGCCGCCCGCCCAACAATTCGTTTGACCGCCTGCGAAATCCTCATATATTTGTCGCATGCCGCCCGTCAAGAAAGCCACGCTGCTGATCAAGAATATCGGCCAGTTAATCACCATGGACGGCCCCGTTCCGCGGTTGGGTGACCAGATGATGAACCTGGGCCTGATCGAAAACGGTGGCGTCGCCGCGGCCGGGGATGAAATCCTGGCGGTCGGTAAGTCCGACGATGTCGAGGGCAAGGCCCCGCTGGCCGAAGGTTGCACCGTGATCAACGCCCACGGGGCAGTGGTTACTCCCGGTTTCATCGATTCGCACACGCATCCGGTCTTCTCCATAACCAGAGAGAAAGAGTTCGAGATGCGCATCCAGGGCAAATCGTACATGGAGATTGCCGCCGCCGGCGGCGGTATTCGAGCATCCGTCCGGGACCTGCGCACCACTCCCGCCGACGTGTTGACGCGCAAGACCGGCGGGCGGCTCGACCGGCTGATGGCACACGGCGTCACCACCATCGAAGCCAAATCCGGGTACGGTCTTTCCACCGAATCCGAAATCAAACAACTGCAGATCATCCGCGAACTGGGCCAGACCCACCCGATGGAAATGGTGCCCACTTTCCTGGGCGCGCACGAAGTGCCCGACGAATACCGGGAGAACCGACAGGGGTATATCGATCTCGTCATTCACGAGATGCTCCCGGCGGTGGTCAAGGATAACCTGGCGGAGTTCTCGGACATTTTCTGCGAAGAAGGGATCTTCAACATCGAGGAATCCCGAAAAATCCAGATGGCCGCATCAGCCGCCGGGCTGGGACTCAAGTTCCACGCCGATGAACTCAAATCCACCGGCGGAGCCGAGTTGGCGGCATCGATGGGAGCTTGCTCGGCCGACCACTTGGTTTATACTTCCGACGAAGGTATCCGGGCGATGGCCAAAGCCGGAACGGTTGCGGTTCTGCTTCCCGGTACGACCTTCTCTCTCGGCGGCGCCGCTTATGCTCCGGCGCGCAGGATGATTGAGTCCGGTGTAGCGGTGGCGCTGTCGACGGACTGCAACCCCGGCTCCAGCTATACCGAGTCCCTTCCCCTGATTATCTCGCTGGCCGCCCTGCAGATGAAAATGACAGCCGCCGAAGCCATTTCAGCAGTGACCGTGAACGCCGCGGTCGCCATCAACCGAGCCGGACGAATCGGCCAACTCAAGGAAGGGCTGCGGGCCGACGCCGTCATCTGGGACATGACCGATTACCGGGAGCTTCCCTACCACTGCGGCGTCAACCTGGTCGAGCGGGTGATAAAGCGTGGCAAGGTGGTGGTGAACAGGTCGGTAAACGGAAACGTACGGTAACTACGATGGTAAAAGCAGTAGTGAACCGATTTGTCCTGACAGCGCTGGGTGCGATCAGCCTTCTTGGCGCAGGATGCGGCGTTTATACGTTCAATCCGGCCGGGAAATCGGAAATCCAGGCCATAGCCGTCGAGCGTTTCGACAACCGGACCGCCGAGTACGACCTGGCCGACCGAATGACCGACTTAGTTATTGACGCGTTCATCTCGGATGGGACCATGAAGGTGGTCTCGATCGATAATGCCGATGCCGTCCTTGTGGGTGTGCTGACGCGCTACGACCGCAAGCCCTACAAGTATGACGAGAATGACCAGGTGGAATCATACAGCGTTACCATGGACTTTGACGTCGTACTGAAAAACCCGCGCGATGACTCCGAGATCTGGCGGGAGAAGATGATTCAGGAAGGCGTTTACAGCGTGGAGGCGGAAACCGAACAGGACGGTCAGGGGAAAGCCGTTGACCGGCTGGTCGAATCAATCGTGAACCGGACCACCAAGAGTTGGTAGAATAGAGCCGACTGGGGAGAGATCGGCACGAAACCGATAGAGTAACAGATGATGCAAACGTGTGAAAATACGAGTATGGTGTTGGAGCAAACAAGGGAACTGATATGAAACAGGCAAAGAGTGGTATGGTCTTCGTACTGATTACGTTGCTGGTACTCGCCGGAGCAGAAACGGCGATGGCGACAGACGTTCATTCCAAAGCAGGGACCAGCGCCTTTCCTTTTTTGAAGATAAACATCGGGGCGCGAGCCGTGGCCATGGGCGGCGCTTTTACCGGGCTGGCCGATGACGAATCGTCACTCTACTACAATCCCGCCGGTATCGCTTCGATGAAGCAGAACCGCTGGATCGCGGGCTATCATAACTATTTCGTCGACATCCAGTCCGGGTTTGTCGGTTTCGTCTTTCCGCTAAGTGAAGGGAACGCGCTTGCCGCGCACTTCGACTACCTCGGCTACGGTGAGTTCATCCGGACCGATACCAACGGTACCAGGTTGGGCACCTTTGGCGGGTGCGACATGCAGATGGCCCTTACCGCGGCACGACACATTAACCATAATTTCAAGTTGGGGTTGACTGCCAAGTTCATCTATGAGACTCTGGATGAGTTCTCGGCGACGGGGATTGCGTTCGATCTGGGTGCTAAGTACGCGGACGACCGGGAGCGTCTTACCGGCGGTGTTATGATCCAGAACGTAGGCAAGCAGCTTACCGCTCTTGGCTCGGAGAAATACCGGCTTCCCCTGACTGTTCGCGCAGGCGTTTCGTACCGCCCTCGGGGGTTGCCGCTTGTCATGGCGTCCGACCTGATTGTGCCGGTTGACAACGATCCGGTGATTGCCATTGGGACTGAGTATGACGAGTTCAAACCGTTCTACATGAGACTGGGCTGGAACAGCTTCGGAGCCAACTACCGGAATGCCGATTCCGAAGACAACTGGGCTGGAATCGCTATCGGCGTTGGCTTCGACCACCGCCAACTGCATATCGCGTACGCTTTCGCTCCCGGTGCGGAACTGGGTGACAGTCATCGGATTACTCTCACGGGAGGATTCTGAGTGTTCAAACACAGTGCCCGGATGATCTTACCAGCGGCCGTGCTTCTGGCGATTGCCTCAGGGTGCTCCGGATCCGGCGACTCCGGCCCCAAGAAGACTGTGATATCGTTCTTCGGGGCCATGGAAAAAAACGACCAGGCTGCCCTTACTTACCTGCTCGACCTGCCGGAGTTGATGCGGAACATCGACGAGGATTACGCAATCCAGACCGACAGCCCGCGCGTTTTCACCAGCCCCCAGCAGATTCTGGACGATCTCACCGGAGACGGGTTGACCAGGCGTACCTGGTTTTCCCTTCAACGCATCATCAGCAAGACCGAAATGACAGGCGAAACGACCGCCCTGGTTGAAGTCACGTTTGTGGACAAGGAGAAATCCACAGGCTATCTGACTCGGTTCGGTCTGCACGAGGTCAACGGGAAGTGGAAGATTTACAGTTTCCGCACCGTTCGCTGACATGAGATTATTGCCGTAGTGGGTAGGATTCACACATTGAGACCTCAGGTAATCTGACCGGTCGGATGCGGTGGTGCAACTCCGGCGGCGTTCTGTCCTTGAATAGGTTGGGTGGTCGCAACCTGACTGAATGGAAAAAAAGAAGTTTACCAACAGGCTCAGTCGGGGACAGAGGGGGGAGATCCCCAAGTGATTTCCCATCGGTAAACTTCATAACAAGTTACAACCGCGTCCCTGTTTTGTCAATACTACCCGACCATCACCTCGTAATAACGAATTGACTCACAATTAATGTT
>JAGLXI010000041.1 GCA_023132995.1 Candidatus Zixiibacteriota bacterium
CCAACCGGCGCCACCAGGCGGCCGCCGTCGGCCAACTGCTCAATGAGCGGCTGGGGGATTTCCGGCGGGGCGCAGGTTACGATGATGGCGTCAAATGGCGCCTGCTCCGGCCACCCGGCGTATCCGTCGCCGCAGCGCACGTGGACGTTTTGATAGCCCAGTGAATCCAGTAGTCTGCTCGATCGCTCGGCAAGAGTCGCCACGATTTCAATAGTGTACACCTCTCCGGCAAGTTCACCGAGGATCGCCGCCTGGTACCCGGAACCGGTGCCGATTTCGAGCACTCTCGATGTGCTGTCGATACGCGGCAGCTCGGTCATGAGAGCGACGATATAGGGCTGCGAGATAGTCTGGTTCTCACCGATGGGCAACGGGTGATCGGCATACGCCTGGTGTCTGACGTCCTTGGGAACAAACAGGTGCCTTGGTACTCTACGCAAGGCCTCGAGAACAGCCGTGTCCGATATGCCGCGGGGTATGATCTGTGTCTCGACCATACGAGTCCGCGCCCGGGCATAGCCGGCCTGCAGACTATCGGCGTCAGCCCTGGTGTTCGACTCCGACTTGCAGGCGCTGAAACTTGGGAAAGCAACGCTCAGCAGCAGCAGCAGTCCGGCTCTAAGAGGCCAGCAATTCGTGTTGTACATCATTCTATAGACCTGCGATTATTCTAACGCCGGGCGCCAAGCCGTCACATCAGCCCGGTGGCGACGTTTAATTGTTGCCAAACCATACGAACTGCTATGTCGAACTGTCAAGGCAAATGTTGAGTCGACCGTTTGACTGGGTGAATGTCCGGACGTATCTTTGTACGAGTTGCGATAACGGTTGAGATGCAGACAGCGTGGTCTCTTAACCACTGCGCCTGATGGCCGGGCGATCTTTTGAGCGGATCGGCCGGTTGCCGGAAATTGGAGCCAACTCGTGAAGCCGGTGCCTATCAGATTCCTTTACACCAACATAGGTCGCGGACATCCCTTCTATCTTGACGGGATAATCGAAGCTCTCGTCCGCAGGGGGAACACCGGGATTGTCCGCAGTGAAACGGATGTGTTCGAGGTCTCGACCGGTTTGTCGAATTTCGCCTGGCGGGTAGTGCGCGCAGTGTACCGCGGCGGTGCCTCCGGCGGCCTTTTGGGCACGGCCTACAACCGGCTGCGCTCCGCACGTGACTACAACAGACGAGGGCTGGTGCAGAGACTAATGGGGCGGTCGCTGCGAAGGCGGTACATAGAGGATAGTTCGCCGCTGGTGGTGGCTCATCCGATACTCGTAGCCGAGTTGGCGGGGAAGGAACGGCTCATATACCAGCACGGTGAGAATGTCGTGCCCGACGAGGCGCTGGTGGCAGGGGCGGATACGGTATGTGTACCGAGCGAAGAGGCGGCCGACCGGTTTGCAGACTACGGCTATTCAAGGTCGGCCCTTTTCGTGTCCGGGCTGTGCATTGAACCAGCGTTGGTGAAACAGGCCGGCGATGCGTACTCTGAACGCATCGTCCGCCTCGACAGCGCCGAGCCGCCGGCAGGGGCGTTCTTCTCCTCCGGGGCTGAGCCGAGACGTCACGTCGACGCCCTGGCAGCGGCTGCCCTGTCTGCCATCGAGGCTGGGGGCAAAGCCCTCGTTTTTGCGCGGCAGGGGGGGCGTCTGGCAAGCGCCGTCGTGCGATCCTGTCTCAAGAGGAATATCTCATTTGAAATAGGGGACTCGCACAGTCCATTTGCCGGAGAACTGCCGGCACTTGTGGTCGTGGGGTTCAATTCGCGGCGTGAAGAGTCGATCTTCACCGCCCGGCTGTTTCCGTGGTTCGACTACTTCGCTGCCCCGTCGCACGAGCGGACCAACTGGGCTTTGGGATTGGGCCTGCCGATGTTCATAATCGGTCCTGAGATCGGGTCGTTCGCCCCTCTCAATCGTGATCTGCTGCTTGCGGCCGGAGTGGCGCAGAGGATTGAGACGCTGCCGATGGCACGATCATTCGGCGAGCGCCTGCACGCTCTGAGAGATGACGGCAGCCTGATGCGAATGGCACAGGCCGGGTGGCAACGCCGGCCGATCGATGGGTTCGAGCAGATAGCTGAGCGCCTGGTCAGCAGGTTTGCTCCCAATGCTTGAGCCTCCAGCGCATTGGGCGTCATTAGAGACACCGCGCGCTCTGACTTGCTCCACCCGTGATCAAAGCGTATATTCCGTCACACCATGATCCGCCGCAGTCTTCAGTTCGTCCGTCAGTTTGACCACAATCTCTGGATTCTGGCGATGGGGTGGTTTGTCGGGGCGTTGGGGTTCGCCGCCTCCATGCCGTTTATCGCCATTTACTTCCACTCCGAATTCGGGATGTCGATGACCGAGATCGGGGTTTACTTCGGTATTACGGCTATTGTCCGTTCGGTCTTCCAGGCCGTGGGGGGCGAAGTATCCGACCGCGTGCAGCGCAGTTGGCTTCTGGTCTACTCTCAATTAGCGCGTGCGACGTCATTTTTCGTACTTGCCGCCGCCATCTATTTCCACTGTGGCTTCTGGCCGGTGGCGATCATACTGATGGTCAACGCCGTATTTGGGGCCATCTTTCACCCGGTCGCAAACGCCCTGGTGTCTGATATCGTGCCAAAAGAGAAGCGGCTTGACGGCTATGCCATCGCCCGTGCCGGGGGCAACCTGGGATGGGCTGTCGGGCCTGCCATCGGCGGTTTTCTGGCTACCTCCTCGTATGCCCTGTTATTTCTGATATCGGCTGTCATCACGCTGGCGTCGGGGCTGGTTTTTCAGATTTTCCTGAAAGTTCCGAGAGCCGCCACTCCGGAGGACAGATTTCGCATCTCCGATATTCTCGCCATCAAGGATGATCTTCATCTGGCTCGCCACTCAATCCTGATCTTCCTGCTTTACCTAGTTGTGGCTCAACTGATCGTCACTTTTTCCGTTTACTCGGTCGAGATAGTGGGGATATCCAAGGCACAACTGGGGTCGCTATACACCCTCAACGGCCTGATGGTGGTCTTTCTACAGATACCGATCACCCGGATGCTGTCACGCTACAGTCTGGCTGCCCAATTGGCCTGTGGAGCATTTCTTTACGCCATCGGTTACAGCATGGCCGGGATACTGGTCGGCTTTGAGTATTTCGTGCTGGCCATCGCCGTGGT
>JAGLXI010000042.1 GCA_023132995.1 Candidatus Zixiibacteriota bacterium
GTCTACTTGACAGGGAAGCTTACGTGTGTATCTGATCATTGCCGACTCCTTCCTTACCGCTCGCGCAGGATCCCTGTCTACAACGGGTTCGCCCCACTGTCTATCGAACGCCAGAGATACCAGCTGGCTATAGTGCGATACGGCCCCCAGTTTTCAGCTATAGCTTCGATGTCAAGGTCCTGCGCGAGGCCATAGAGTTGCTGCACGGCTTTTTGGATGCCAAGGTCTAACGACGGGAAGATGTCGAGTCGCCGCAGAACAAACACGAGATACATGTGCGCGCTCCAGGGACCGAGTCCCTTGACCTGCGTGATCGCGTCGTAGACCTCAACCCACGTTGTGCGTTATTCGAGCAGCTTTTTCATTTCTTCGAGGAACTCCGCCTTGTCGGCGAACTTGCGATAGACGGATGCAAACCGCACGTAGGCGATCTCGTCCACGTCGCGCAGTTTGCTCATGACGATCTCCCCTATCTCCTGGCTCTTGACTTCGTTGCGGGAGCGGGCGTTGATCTCCGCCTCGACCTGGTCGGCCATCCGAAACAGATCCGTTGAACGTGAAACGATAACAAAAGAGACAAATACCCCCCTAAGCGTTCTTTTTCAACAAGCTGCTAGCGTGACCCTCACCTGGACAGCCCCCGGAGCGGACGGTGATATCGGCACCGCCAGCATCTACGACATTCGATACTCGGCCGAGGTGGCTGACTGGGACGGCGCCGTCCAGGTCACCGGCGAACCCTCACCGCAGCCGGCCGGAAGCAGTGAGAGCTTCACAATCACCAGCCTTCAGCCGGGCACCGTCTATTTCTTCGCCATTATGACGGGCGACGAAGTCCCCAACTGGTCCGGCATGTCGAACCTTGCTGCAGCGGCTACGGTCGCCAGTGACGATCAGACAGACCCGGGAGCAATCACCGATCTCGTCGCCAGTCCGGGTGTAAGCATTGGTGAGATCGATATCGTCTGGACGGCTCCCGGTGACGACGGCAACCTCGGCACGGCAGATCATTACGTGATAAAGGCATCCAACGTGGCCATAACGGAATCGAACTGGAACACCACTACCACCATGGGCAACCCTCCGTCGCCGCTTGCCGCCGGATCGCCTCAGGAATGGACTCTGACAGGTTTGACGCCCGGACAGTTGTACTATGTCGCCGTCAAGGCAGTCGACGAGTCCGGCAACATAGCCGATATCTCGAACGTCCCCGCGGCCGTGGCGCAATGGACACTCAGCCTCGACGTCGATGAAGAGCCCGACGAGTTTCCCGCTCGGTTTCACCTGGCGCAGAACTACCCGAACCCGTTCAATCCAAACACGACTATCGCCTACTCCCTGCCTTGGGCATCTCGCGTGAGATTGACGGTCTATAACATAGAGGGCCGATTGGTCACCACCCTCGTTGATGAAACGCAGTCGGCGGGTGATCACTGTGTTGACTGGGACGGAACCGATGCCGATCACACGCGGGTAGCGTCCGGAGTCTATTTCTACCGATTGGATACGGGCGAGTATTCAGAGTCGCAAAA
>JAGLXI010000043.1 GCA_023132995.1 Candidatus Zixiibacteriota bacterium
GAGACAGCCTCCTTGCTGTGGGTTCCGTCACTTCCGCGAAATACTTTCGTGCTGTCCTCGACTTGATCTCTCTTATGACAAGCCCCAGTTTCATCCCATCAGGTGGGTGGAGAACCAAGTGCACATGTTCGGGCATAACGACGTAGCCCAGTAGCTTGAAGCCGTGCTTGGTGCGAGCAGCATCAAGCTGTTCAATGAATATTTCCTTGGCCCGATCACTCTGAAGTGCTGGCAATTGGCGGTAGCAACTGAACGTCACGAAACGCGCCGTCCCCAGGCTGTCGTAATGTCTGAGCCTCGTCATCTTGTGAAAGGTAGCTGAACTGACCGCGGCGCACAACGGTATCTAGTGCTTACTCACAGATCCCACAGCAAGCTGTGGGCCACCCGGCCCCCGTGCGCCGCGATGATATCCACCGCGCACGGGAATACTCATGCCATTAGAAAGGCCCCCGCTGTCGAGACAGCAAGGGCCTGCGTTTTTCTGTGCCGGTAGAGACCAGCTAATTGCCGAGTGAGACCGATCTTCGATCGAACAAATATATAGCTGCGTCAGGGTACTCCTGGACGTAAAGCTCCGCAACGTAGTTTCCCTGCAGGATTCCCTCAACGGCGGCGACGACCTCGAAATAGCACAGGCAGTAGACAGCTTCACTGGAAATATTCATTTCATAGAACCTGAGAGTATCGCCGACCAGGGCGAAATCGACCACGATATCCGCCACACAATTGAGATAGGCATCAAGATGCTCCATCGTGAGGGTGTCGCCTGAGAGGTGGTAGTTGATGATCGGTGGATCGCCGGGTTCGCTCTCCAGGCAACCGCTGTCTTCATAACCGATCAGGACGGGACCATCGCCGCCGATCACGGCCGTATCGATTCCTATGACGTTGCCATAGATACCCACGAGGGTGACAACGTATTCCCCCGGTTCGAGATCGTGCACGATGGACTTCAGGTTGAATGGGCAGATACAGTCACACGGCATCCCGGTATCAGCCTCAAACCCGACAAGGTGATTGCCCGATTGGTTCCAGTCGACCGCGTAGAAAAGGCAGCACTGGTAGAATGCCTGGAAATGATGCACGTGGAGGTCATTGCCTACGACTTCAAGGTACAGGTAGCCGTCATCGGACGCGGCTGCGTGCGGGACGCCTGTCTTCGCTGCCGAATCGGGTACACAGGTGCCGCCGATATCGGTATGATTGTCGACAGACCAGAATGGGCAGGTGGGGGAAGGCGCTCCCAGGAACCAGTGATCGACCCAGCAAACCAGGTCGGATATGTCAATCTGGCCGTCACCGTCGCAATCGGCGGCAGGGGGATAGGGAAGAGGAGATCCGTCATTGAACATATAGTCGACCAGGTAGACAAGGTCGCTGATGTCTACGCGATCTGTGTTGTCGATATTACCGCAGATGACAGCCTGTGTCTGTCCACCGGCCAGCAACAGCACAGCCATACAAATCATCAGTCTGAGCTTACTCATAATTCCTGACCTCCATTGAAGCATCCGGGAATCGGACGCAATCTGCCTCGTGTACCAAAAGTATAGTAATTGGGCATTGTTTAGTCAAGCGAAATCCCGGCCCTGACATGCCACGACCGAATGGCCTGTTCCGTGGGCGGCAGACGCCCCGTCTGCCCCTACTTCGGATGAGACCCCTGCGGTATCTACAGGACTTCGGTAATATTCAATTTGAGGCGATTCACGGAGGGTAACACAGTGCATTATTACCTTGTACAACAGGCAGCCGGAGAATAGATTCCCGCCGTTATGAATGCCGGCGCTGTCGAAAGATTCCTGAAGATGTTCCAGCTTAGCGGCACCCGTCTCCTGATCGTTCTCTCGGTGTTCGTGGGGATGGCCACAGCCTTCGGGGCGTTAGGCTTTACTTACCTGATAGAATACTGCAACAAGTTGTTTTTCGGCCACACCGACCAGATTCTGACACACGCTGTCGGCAGTGGCGGATACAAATTCTGGCTGCCGCTGATACCGATGTTGGGCGGGCTGATAGTGGGACCGCTTGTCTACAAATTCGCCAGTGAAGCTAAGGGGCATGGGGTACCGGAGGTAATGAACGCCGTGGCACGCTTAGGGGGAATCATCCGGCCCCGGGTAGCTGTCGTCAAGACTATCGCCTCGGCCATCTGTATCGGCTCCGGCGGTTCGGCTGGAAGAGAAGGGCCTATCGTTCAGATTGGTTCGGCTATCGGTTCCACGATAGGGCAGGTGTTCCACATGTCCGGCGACCGAGTGAGAATTCTTGTCGGCTGCGGCGCTGCGGCTGGAATCTCGGCGGTCTTCAATGCTCCAATTGCCGGCGTGATTTTTTCTCTGGAGATCATTCTCGGCGATTTCACGGTCAAGACGTTCTCGCCGGTTCTGTTGTCTTCGGTGGTGGCCTCGGTGGTGACGCGGACTTTCCTGGGCAACCACCCGGCTTTCGATGTCCCCGACTATTCGTTGGTGTCGGCCTGGGAGATTCCGCTCTACTGCGGGATGGGGGCCGCCCTGGGCGTCCTGGGAGTTGCCTTCACGCGGACGTTAGCCTGGTTTGAGGACTTTTTCGACCGTCTGAATGTCACCGACTGGACCAAACCAGCCGTCGGCGGGCTGCTGCTGGGTGGCATTGCCATCTTCTACCCGCAGGTGCTGGCCGACGGCTACGATACGATCAAGCTGACCCTGTACGGCCAGTTAGGTGCGGGATTACTGCTGGTTCTGATCCTCCTGAAAATGTTGGCCACTTCGTTCACTCTCGGCTCCGGAAACTCCGGCGGCATTTTCGCCCCGTCGCTTTTCATGGGAGCGGTGGCCGGCGGCGTGTTCGGTTTCGCGGTCAATTACCTGTTCCCCGGCGTCACAGCCACTCCCGGCGCTTACGCCCTGGTGGGGATGGCCGGTATGGTGGCGGCAGCTACTCATGCTCCCATGACGGCGCTTCTGATCATATTTGAGATGACCTCAGATTACCGAATCATCCTGCCCCTGATGGTCACGGTGGTCTTCTCGGCGCTGGTGGCCGGGAAGCTGTTTGAGTATTCGGTTTACACGGTCAAGTTGGCCCGACGCGGAATCGATATCAGGGGCGGCAAGGACATCAACGTACTGCGTTCGCACCAGGTATCCGAGATTATGGACCGCAAGTTCACTACCATCGGCGCCGCCACCCCGCTGGCAAAGATATTTCACACTATCGAACACTCCTCCGAGTCCTATTTCGTGGTTGTCGACCGCGAGGACAGACTCAAGGGTGTGCTCTCTTTTCAGGATATT
This sequence comes from Candidatus Zixiibacteriota bacterium, assembly GCA_023132995.1. Lineage (GTDB taxonomy): Bacteria > Zixibacteria > MSB-5A5 > GN15 > FEB-12 > JAJRTA01. The sequence goes on from JAGLXI010000043.1 coordinate 3,285, forward strand.
CGCTCAATGCTCACCGAGCATACGCTGGACTATCTCGTTATTGCTCAGGACCTCGTACGCCCGGAAACAACGGTGATCCATGCCGACGAGAACCTGGAACATGCCTACAACATGGTCAGTATCCGCGGCTTCAAACTGATCCCGGTGGTCGATCGCGAAGACAAGCGGAAAGTAATCGGCGTCCTGCGCCGCGAGGACCTGATCACCGCCTACAACCGACACTTGATCGATACCTTGAGGCAGTAAAGGCAGAGCTGGGGGATCAAACCCTGTAGGTCTCTCAGGGGTGAAGTGAGGAATGAGAACGTCCGCCTAACGGTTCCTCACACCATCCGCCACAGCCACTCCCCCACGCCCAAGAGCACGGTGGCGGAAACGACCAGAACTGCGATAAGAAGCCATCGGACGAACACCGCTCCGCGCTCGACAGCCATCCGCGCCGCCACCCATGCGCCGGACATGTTCCCCAGCGCCAGCACCAATCCCACTTGCCATATCACCTGATCGTTCAATGCAAACACAATCAGCGCGAAGACGGTGAAGCATAAAATAATGAGACCCTTGACGGCGTTCCCGCGGACCAGCTCAAAACCGGCACCCAAGACCAGCCCTGCCAGAAGGAACACTCCCACACCTGCCTGGATGAAGCCGCCGTAGACACCAATGGCAAAGAACGTGAGCAACTGCACGACGCCCGGCCGCCTCGCCAGCATCCCGGGCCGTGCCTCCAGCCACCGTTTGGGGCGCACGAGAACCACGACGAACATAACGGCCATGAGAACGCCGATAGTGTGACGCATGGTCTGCTCGTCAAGATTGACCGCAATCTGCGCCCCGAGAACAGCTCCTATAACCGCGGGCACCGCCAGCGTCAGTCCCCGACGCAGGTCGAGGACCTTCCGCCGGTGGAAGCTTCTCACGGCGACAACGTTCTGCAGGAGGATGGCCACACGGTTGGTGCCGTTGGCTACATTGGCCGGAAGACCGGCAAAGATCAACAGCGGCAGAGTCACCAGCGACCCGCTCCCGGCCAGCGTGTTGATGAAGCCCGCCAGAAACCCGGCGGCGATTACGGCGGGGTAGAGATACCAGTCCATGTTCTATCGGCGCGCGGCGCCTCAATCAACTCTCAGGCGGGGGGCTGGTGGTGCCGGTATCGAATACGAATTTCCAACTGCCGTCGGCCTGCTTCTTCCAGACAGTGACGTAGTTGCCATAGCCGGTGTATTCCTGGCCGGTGCTATCCGCGTCGGTGAACACCCAGCGGCCCAGCGTGTACCCAATGTCACCGGAGATTGCCACGTCGACGAAATACGGCTCCCACCTCAAGGTGCCGGATGCCGTGCGGGTCAGTATCTCACTGATCGCAGTGCGACCCTCGTAGGGATGGGCCTGGTTCCTGAAGACAGTCGCATCATCGGTCATAAAAGTGGCAAAAGCCACGGGCGTTCCACTTCTCACCGACAGGTTGGAGAACTCTCGATCTGTCGCCATCAAGGCCGCCTTCTCTTTCTCGGTGTCCACCGTCTTGCAACCCGTGGCCATCAGCGCCACAACCGACAGCAGGATCGCCGTCGCCAGTCTTGCTATTGTCCTGTAATTGATCATGTGCGTCTCCCAATCGTTTGGTTTGCTCTCATCTACAGAGTAGTCGGGGGCATGTCCCGGATGCGCATGACTCTCTGATCATTTGCCGCCATGCCCTACCGCACTATTTCTCGCAATTCAGACAACCTGGTAATAGTCATCACTCTGCCGTTTCCGCCTGCACCCGGATTTTGAGTGGTGTCCGAATGCGACCGGAAGTCCTGCGTTGCGTCGTGAGACGCCTGGTCCGCGCGTTGGATCAACACCGGCATCATTCCCGCCGCCAGGGCACCTTTCACATCGTCGTCGGTGTCGCCCACGTACATGACCTCACGGCCTTTGAGATCGGTCGCGTCAAGGGCCACTGCGAAAATCTCGGGGTCAGGTTTCTTGACGCCGACATCACCGGAGATCACCACCGCATCAAAGAGGCTGTCAAGCCTGTGTTGAGACAGGACAGCCCGAACGCAGGGAGGATGATCGAAATTGGAGACCAGGGCCAGGCGCTTGCCATGCCGCCTCAGAGTCATCAGAATCGGGAGTGCCTCCGGGTCCAGCGACATGTATTTGTGCCAGGCGTCGGCAATGGTCGTTGCGATATGTTTGGTCCTTGCCGCCGTGAGTCTCAGCCCGAGGTCGGTGCCGAGTGAGAGGATGCGACGTTCGAAAACAGTCAGGCCGTTGTTTATGGCCGGGGGTTCGTCGCGGCTGAAAAAAGCGTCACAGTAGGACGCAAAGGCTTCCTGCGACATAGCCAGGCCGTCCTCGCACAGGGCATTATAGAAACCCGTTAGCCAGTCAGACCAGGCTGCTTTCACGTCACCGTAGATCAGGAGCGTCCCATAGAGGTCGAAGAAGACGCCTTTCGTCTTCGTCTCCGCCTGCATCATGTTCCCGCCACCAGTGATCGAGAACTCTCCCGGTTCCGTTTTTCATGCCGCGCTTGCGCCAATGTCTGTAATTCCTGCATGAGGCTACAAGAAAAGGACTTGGCGGCGGTTGGCAAGAGTTCATAACGACATTCGTACACCCGGAGAGCCTCGCCGGACGAACACAGGCGAATCCAGTGTCTTTGACCAGCCGCGGCCGGACGGCTATTGACCGGCCCGATCTTTTCGTGTACATTGACGTCGGTACGGAAAAACATCCTGACCAGGTAACGGAGGTCGAATGAAGGATAAACTGAAGACATGCGTGGAGTGGCTGCGCTCCAAGGGCGTGGATTACGCCGACTGCCGCCTCGTGCGCCGTGAGACGGAGTCGCTGCGTGTGACCGATGCCCACGTGGACTCGATGTCGCGCGATCTGGATGTCGGGGTCGGCATGCGCGTCCTGTCGCGAGGAGCCTGGGGATTCGCTGCAACGGCCTCTCTCTCGATGGCGGAGTTGAAGAAGACGGCCAACAAGGCGCTCCAGATCGCCCGAGCCTCGGCCATGACCACCAGTGAACCGGTGGTGATGGCAGAGCAGGAGGCGTACGTAGATAGTTACACTACACCTTTCAAAACGGATCCCTTTGAGGTTGCGGCTGACCGGAAGATCACCCTTTTGCTCGAAGCCTCAGAGGTCCTCAAGAAGCCCAAGAAGATAAAAACTGTCGAGGCCTCGATGGACTTCTACCGGACACACAAGCTGTTCGTATCCACCGAGGGGGCGCAAATAGAGCAGGACATCATGGAGTCCGGGGCCGGGTATAACGCGGTTTCTTTCGACGGCAAGGAGGCGCAGCGGCGATCCTATCCCAACTCGTTCGGGGGTGATTTCGCCACTTCCGGCTACGAGTTCATTGAAGGCATGGAGCTAGTCGAGAACGCCGAACGCGTCCGCGAGGAAGCTATTGCTCTCCTGAAAGCGGCCCCCTGTCCGGACACAAAAACGACCATAATCATCGCCGGGCCCCAGATGGCCCTCCAGGTTCACGAGTCATGCGGCCACCCTATCGAGCTTGACCGCGTCCTGGGGACGGAGATCTCCCTGGCGGGAGGATCGTTCCTGACCATCGACAAGTTGAACAAGCTCAAGTACGGCTCCGACATCGTGAACATTACGGCCGACGCCACCACGCCGGGCGGACTGGGCACCTTCGGCTTCGACGATGAAGGCGTGAAAGCCCAGCGGACACCGATTGTCAAGGACGGACGCTTTGTCGGCTACCTGACCAGCCGCGAGACAGCACCCGTGATCGGGCAACGCTCCAACGGCACTATGAGGGCGGACGGCTGGAACCGGCTCCCGATCATTCGTATGACGAACATCAACCTGGAACCGGGCACGTGGAAACTTGATGACCTTATCGCCGACACCCCCAATGGCATCTTCTTCGACCTGAATAAGAGCTGGTCGATTGATGACAAGCGGCTCAATTTCCAGTTCGGCGCTGAATGCGCATGGGAGATCAAGAAAGGCAAGCTCGGACAGATGCTGAAAAACCCTGTTTACACCGGGATCACGCCGGAGTTCTGGAACTCGTGTGACGCCGTCTGCGACGATAAACACTGGCATGTATGGGGGGTGCCCAACTGCGGCAAAGGAGAACCAATGCAGTCGGCGCATGTCGCCCACGGTACCTCTCCGGCCCGCTTCCAAAACGTAAAGGTGGGGGTGAGCAAGTGATTGGACAGAAGAAACTCACGGAAAGACTCGAGAGAGTCCTTGGTCAGTCGAAGGCCGATCAGACGGAGATCGTGTACGTGGGCAATGAATCGGGTCTGACGCGATACGCCAATTCGTACATTCACCAGAACGTATTTGAGAGCAACAATCGGATTCTGTTTCGCAGTGTGCTGGGAAAACGGATCGGCGTTGCCTCGACCAACTCGCTGGCCCTTCCCGATCTTCGAAAGACGCTGGCGGATTCAATTGAAATCGCGCGCCAACGACCGGAGAATCCGGAATTCCCGGGTCTGCCCAAACCTGCCCGGTACAAAGACGTTGACACTTTCGATGACAAGACGGCGGCCTTCACTCCTCGTGACCGCGCCAAGGCGGTCAAACAGGTTATCACTGCAGCAAAGCGAAAGAAGTTCACCGTGGCCGGATCGTTTGCGACCGGAAGCAGTGAAATCGCCGTGTTGAACTCGCTGGGTGTAAGAGCCTATCAGCCGTTGACGTCGGCCTCTATCAGCATGATTGCCATGTCCGATGATTCGTCCGGTTATGCCTCAAGCACTGCCCGCCGAGTCGACGATATCGATGTCGCCTCGCTGACAGGCGTGGCCGTTGAAAAGTGTGATCGGTCACGAAATCCCCGCGAGGTCGAACCGGGTGAGTATGAGGTCATACTGGAACCGGCGGCGATATCCGAAATGCTGGAGTGGCTCAACTATGTCGGGTTGGGATCAAAGCCGTTCCTGCAGAAGACATCATTCCTGGCAGGCAAGATCGGCCGGAAAATCACTTCGGACAAAATCACCCTCTATGACAACGGGCTGGACAGTCGTTCCAACGCTTTCCCGTTCGACTTCGAGGGCGTTCCCAAAAGGAAAGTCGTCTTTGTCGACAAGGGTGTGGCGCGAGGGGTCGTGTACGATCGAGCCGCCGCCCTCAAGGCGAAGAAGAAGTCGACCGGTCACGCCCTGACGCCCGACGAAAGCTCAGAGGGCGCTTTCGGACTGAACATCTTCATGGCGCCGGGCAAAACCCCCAAGGCAAAGATGATATCGGCGGTCAAGCGAGGAATCCTGATCACACGCTTTCACTATATCAATGGTTTGATCGACCCCCGCAACTCGGTCCTGACCGGTATGACGCGCGATGGTACCTTCCTGATCGAAAACGGCGAGATCGTCAGCGGCATCAAGAACCTGCGTTTTACGGATTCGTTCACGCGGGCGTTTAAGTCGACCATAGCGGTCTCAAAAGAAACGGAGCGGATAGAATCGTGGTGGAGTGCGGTGGGATGTATGACTGTCCCGACGGTACACTTAGGTTCGTTCAAGTTCTCCGGCAAAACCGAGTTTTGACGACCTGGCTTACGGGAGGCCCCGTCAAAGGGGCTTCCCGCGTTTGCAGCCGCGAAGAGACCGCGGATTATTCATCGATCAACTGAAACTGCACGATGCGGTCAAGGCGAAAGGTCCGCTCGGCGCGGGCCAGTTCGCAGTAGGCATTCATGTAGATTTTTGAGCCGAGCGAGAACAAAGCTTGCGGTCGCACCACGCGAGTGCTGGGTGGTTGGGCCTGCGTCGCGTAGACGATTTCCACGGGCCGTTTCCGGGCAACCGCCTGTTCCAACGGTGCAAACCGGGGAGCGAGATGCACTTCTTCACCGCGCCAATCCGAAAGCCGGTGACTCGTGACCAAACCGAGCAACTGGGCCCGGCTCTCAATCCGGGGGAACTCGGCAGCGGCGCGCTCGAAAACCTGTCGAACCAGGTAAGCATCGGACAGGGCGCGATGGTCCTGCCCGGCCGCGATACCCAGGTACTTGACCAGCGACAAGAGGGAATAGGACGGCAGGCCCGGAAAGAACCGGTGACAGATGTCGATCGTGTCGAGCACCGGGTGGTTGCGGGGAGTGAGTCCGGCCCGGTCCAGTTCGCAGCCGACAAAAGCAATATCGAACGGCGCGTTGTGGGCAATCAACACGGCGTCGCTGCCGCAAAAGTCGAGGAACTCCCTAAGAACATCCTCAGCGGTGGGAGCATCGCTGACCATTTCGTCAGTGATGCCGTGGACGTGGATAACGTCGGCGGGGATTTCGCGCATGGGATTGATCAGCGACTGAAATGATTGATGGCTCTCCTCGCCCAATCGGAACTTCACCGCCCCTAACTCGACTATCCGATGCGCCGGAGCCCACAGACCGGTGGTCTCGGTATCGAAGGCGACGAAACTCATGCTTCCCGGAAGGGGCGCAATGTCGGCAGGCTCGTCCATGCCGTCAATATCTATCGGTCAAAACCGATTGACAATCGCTTTCTTGACGTTACCTTTCCACGTAGTAATGGAGAACGCGTAATGGAATCTGCATACATCGAAACAGACAGCGCCGGA
>JAGLXI010000044.1 GCA_023132995.1 Candidatus Zixiibacteriota bacterium
TAAAAGGCCCGCGGCAGACCTGCCACCGGCTTTCCGGGTCCAATGAATCCCGCTCAGGCGCTGATATCATTGGTCTTCGACAAGGAGCTCATAACCCGACCACATTGGTCCAGTATGGAGCGAAGTCTCACCTCTATCTGGTCCCGCCTGAAAGTTCCCGACGGTATTTCGTATGCAAGCGTTTCAGCATTACGGGCAGCATTGAGAATATGCCCGATTTCCTGGACGACAGTTACGGTGCCGTTGACCAGCCGGACGAAATCGGGTTCCAGTCGGCTCAACTTCCGGGAGCCGGACTTGGCCCTGGCCAGGTATATGGCCAGATTCAAAGCCAGGACTCTCACCTCCTCGTTCAGGGTGTCAACTCGCTCGATGAGGCCCGCTTCTCTTTTTTGGTCGACCTTGCCCATCACGGGGATTCCGTCAACTCCCTGATTTTCCGCTTTAAGGGCTCCATGTCCGAAGACTTGACCAGGTATGCGTCCGCGAGCCAGGATTGGAAATCCAGCTTGTAGGTCGAATAGGCCGTGTTGAGGATGATGGGTGTCTCCGGCGCAATCTCCCTGAGCCTGCTCAGGATCTCAAGTCCGGACATATCCGGTATCTCGATATCCAGCACTACCAGCCCGAACGACCCCCGAGAGAATTTCTCTATGGCCTCGGACCCGGAAGCAGCCCCCTCTACCGGGTAACCGGCCTGGCTCAGTTCTTTCTGGTAGAGGAATCTGATTCCATCGTCATCATCTACCACTAGTACTCGTGGATTCATTCCCACTCTCCTTTGCAAGGGGGAGTTCGACAAAGAACGACGGGATGCTGTCATCTCCAATCGCAAGGCCGAAGTCACCGCCGTGGTACCTTATTGTCTCGCCCGCCACCAGTATTGTCAGGCGCTGTGACGTCCTGTTGTCCTTGAGAATTCGCTGAAGCAGTCCGGTGATTCTGTCCCTGGTCTCCTCGGGACAGTTGATCTTGATCCACAGCACCGCCCGCCCGTTTCTTGATTCCGTCCGCACTTCGGCAGATCCCGGCGGGATGAGATCCTCCGCCACCAGCTTGAGAAACTGGTAGACGGCATGGGAAAGTTGATCGCCGTTGCCGAAGACCGAAAGTTTTTCGCTGGCCAGAGAGAGAACCATGTCCGGGTTCTGACTGTGAAGCTGGCCGAGAAGCAGCCCCAGGTTCTGTTCTACCAGCCGGGAGAAATCGATGGCACGGTTATCGCTCCTGCTGGCCTTGGAGAAGTCCAGGACTTGGTCCAATACCGATTCCGCTCTTTGGGTCTCGCTTGAAATGATGTTCAGGTACTGGCGCTGTTCATCGGATGCATCCGATTTCAGCATGAGATTGGCGAACCCGCCGACGATGGTCAGGGGATTGCGAAGCTCATGAGCAATGGCCGCCGTCAGTTCTCCGATTATGGACATCTTCTCGAACTTTATCATCTGATCCTGGGATTCCGCCAGCAAACGATTGATGCGCTCCAACTCGTCTGAGCGTTCGCGCTGGGCGTCGTACAGACGCGCTCTTTCCATGGCCACGGCGGCCTGGTCGGCCAGAATCTGCAGCAGGCGTACTGCCTCGTCGCGGATCGGCTGACCCGTAATCAGGTTGTCCGCAGCCAGAAGACCCTGCAACTTCCCCTTGCTGATCATCGGCACCAGGGCGAGTTCGCGGGTCCCGAGGCGGTCGGCAAAATCGCGCGTGACAGGATCCATCTCGGAGGTCGTCTCCAGATTCACCCAGGTGCCACCCCGACACACGCTGCTCAGCAGGGAGTCATTGCCCAGGCTGATGGAAAGATCAGCGATCAGGCCGGTTATCGGATCGACATGGTCGTCACCGCCGCCTTGTTCCGGATCCAGCATCTCTCCCAGCGAGAGCCGCATGGCGTCCAGGTCCCTCCAGATACCCGCCGCATCCTCGGCTGACGAGGGGCCGAAAGCAAGGTGCCCCGACAGTTTATCCGTGTTTTCATCATAGAGGAACAGGAAGGCGCGGTTAAAACCAACCCCCTGGGAGGCGGTAGCTCCGATCAGGATGACCTTCAGTATCTGTTTCAACTCCTGCGACGATGAAAGAGCCGCTGCCACGTCGGTCAGGATTCGCAATTGCCCGCGAAGGTACGCAGGTTCGTCGGAGTGACCGGCACGGCCTTGAGTATTGTAGAGAATTCCGAGGACACCGGGCTGCCTGTCAGGGCCATCCTTGACCGGAATACAGCACAGGTCCAGTTCCACATAGCACCCGTGACTGTTGGTGCACCTGAGGTCCCGGCGCACGAAACCGGAGTCGTTATCAATGATATCAGTGTAGTTCTCGCCTAAACCGGAGCCAAGGAGGCGGTCGACTCGTGATATATGCCGATCATCCCAGCCGGTATTCTCGTCGACCCCGAGAACCAGGGCGGCGTTGTGGTTGAACCGGGTAAGGTGGCCGGTCTCGTTCAGCCGAAAGAGCCCGACCCCAATTGAGTCAAGTCCTTCTTCAACGACCGGGTCGATCAGAACATGACCATCATGGTGCTTGAGATTTGTTGTGTCCAATTATGCCCCTCCTTTCCCGCCGTCGGCGCTCCCCGTTCGATGACGTCGGGTCACCGGCTCGCGGCAGACAGCGGCCGTAAATTCGCTCGCGGTTATGACGTATTCCATATTACCGGCCACGGCTCCTTAGGCTGATCAACTCCACCAGATGCAGACAGAGCTTGTCCTCAAGGTGATCGAACAGGCGAATCTTGGCGGGGGCGGGCAGGTGTAGATCGGGGTCGTTGACATCGTCATACGTGGTTGCCTGAAAAACCCTCGCTCCCTTCTGTTCCACCTTGAAAGGCGTCGACAGCATCAGTTTCCCGCGCGACAGGTCAACATGGCGCAGTTCCCCCTCAACGACCGCTATAGTCTCATACTTATGGAACAGCAGCGGCAGATGCCAGGATTTTCGCTTTTCCAGCCGTTCGTCGTGGATATCGACCAGGACCAGGTAGCGCCCACCAATCTCGAGGCCCCAGTTCACCAGGCTGTCGAGGTTGTAGGGGTCATGCGGAAAGGCAGGGAAGTCCCCGCCGTTGTCCCGTGGTTCCAGAACCCGCAACGACTGATTCCGCGTGAGTTGAATCCGCAGCTTCTCACCTATCTTCGAGGCAGACCATGCCACAGGTGAGTGCTGTACTTTCAGGATGACGCCCTGCGACGCCATCACCCGGTCGCCGCCTACGGCGGAAACCAGGGCGACCAGTAGGAAAGTTAGCAATCTCATAAGTCCGATCCCAGTCTCTACGGCACCTTCGTTTCGTGTATGTACGCGCTCAGGACGTTCCTGACGGTCTGGTCGAAATGCGAGTAGCTCTCCGAAAGAAGTTGCATCTCGGCCCGTGACAGTTTGTCCGTCAACCACCGGCGGGTAACGAACTCAATGCCTACCAGGTAGCAGTCTTCATCGTGATCGCAGCGTTTGACAACTCCCAGAACACCCTCAAGAGACTCCACTTTCTCTAGCGAAAAGCGCATAGCCACAATGTCACCTTCATTCAGAGGCTGTTCCAGTTCTGCCAGGACGCCGCCGCCGGAGATGTTGAGGATCTCGCCGTCAATGTCGAAGTCGCCGTCCGGGTGGAACCTGCCAAAGATGTCCTTGATTGTTTGCAGCGCCATGGGAGACGATATCTGAAGCCTGACGAATCGCCGTTGGTTTTCCCGCGACAGTTTCAGCGGTTTGCGAATACTGATTTCTCTCTCGTCCAGGTTGACTTCAGAGATGTGTTTCATTCGGGATGTCTCTTTCATTTTCAACTCCTATGATGGTAGCATTCTGTTGGAATTTTGCACCTGCACCGTTAATTGCCTGTTCAGTTCATCCCTGATGGCGGCAGTATATTCGAAGAGAGCCGGAGGCAGTCTTTTCAGCGCAGATGGCGAAAAGTGTTCGGTTTTCAAATTATCGACAATGAACTCGACGCCGATGTGGAAATGGCCGATTCCACTCTGTTGGCAGTGACGTACCTGTCCCAACAGCAGCGGCGGCATGAGAGACCGGTCGAGTTGGATGTTCATTATCAGGTAGCTCAACTTGTCCAGAACACTGGACAGGTCAATCAGCATTCCCCCGCCGGAGCAGTTGATGGTGTCGGTCTCCAGCCATCTGAGCCGGGAGATTCTGTTCGATGGGGGGGGCGGTGATGGAAGCATAGCCAGCTTGACCGGTTGCACGAGGTTCAATCTTGTAAAGCGTCGGCGTGTCAGCGCCATCGCCCGCGGTCCGAGAATGAGACTGCTCTTTCCCACGGCGGACTTCTTGAAAACCGCAGGCACCGATATCTGCTGCCCCTTGTAGTTGAACCGGACGGTCACGTCCTGGTCGCTGACCAGACTGTCGATCAGGCCCTCTTCACCCCCGCGGTCAATGGACATGGACATCTGGTCGGCCTGTATTACCTTTGCCTGAAGCGGTTTCCCCGGCATCTGGTCGCAGAGTAGTACCACTCTGCGTCCGACCATAAGGGAAATCTCCAGAGAGGAGGTATCAAACTCCTGGTATTCGCGTTCGGAACCCGGTGTGGATGGAGCCATAGCTTACAGCAATCCCTTCTGTCGTAACTCAATCTGCCGCTGGAAAACATAGTTTACCAGATGGTTCTGAACTCCACGATTGAAATCCTGGATACTCCGGGGCAGCCGTTTCAGATCGTCGATGCCGAAGTGCCGGGTCAATCGATTTGCTGTGAGGAACTCCATGCCGGCCATTACCTGGTCGTCCAGGGTAAAAACTCGACGGCAGATCGCGGCTATGATCTCCGGCAGATCCTGTTCCGGAAAAACGCCGATTTTCAACAGCAACAGGTCGCCCGGCTTGGTGTTTTCATCGGTCTTCATGAGAACCCCGCCGCCGCTGATATCGGAAGTGATCGACTGACACCACTTGGGCAGGTCCTCGCGTTCCTCCCACTCGGTAAGGTTAATGATCCGTGCATACTCTATGCGCTCGAACGCCTCCACTCGAACAAACTGACGCCTCTGGACCCGTTTTATTCCCTGTGGAGGTGCCAGGAGAAACAGTTTCTTCTCACCTGCCGGATACCGCGTTATCCGTGAATGGCACTGGTAGATGGCGTCGTCCCGGGTGATTAGAATCATCACCTCGGCCCTGTCTGAAAGGAGCGTGTGCCCGCCGACAAACTCCGGTGGGCTGACGACAATCGCTCTGCCGTTGAAGTCCTCAATCCTGGTCGTGTAGTGACCGGCTTGGATCCCTTCACCGACAACGAGTTCCAGCTTCTCCCAGAGTACAAGCGGCTGCACGAGTTTTGGTAACGTCAATTCTACCATAGAGCTTCCTATGCAGTCATCAGGTGGACTTCAACGCCCTCATATTCTCTCGGCCCTGTTCCATAGCCAACTCCAGTATCTTCCGAGCCAGCGCCGTACGTGACTGATCCTGCCGATTCTGATAGATGAATTCCTGGCCGAGCTTGATAGTGGTGTTGAAATACTGTTTGGCGCCGTCGAAGTCACCGATACGGCGCGACAGCTCGGCTATCAGGTAAGCGGCCTGTATCTGCTGGTTTCCGGTTGCGATTCCCCTACCCTCAACAAACGCCTCGCTGTAATACTTGATAGCCTTCCTCAGTGCCTCCTGTTCGTTGACAACGATCCCGTTCCAGCCCTTTTTCAGACCCAGGAGGAACCCTGCGAAGCTCTCATACTGGCCAAACCCACCACCGTCCGAGGTTCCCTCCCCCCCCAGTGTTGCGGCCCGATACTCGGCTATAAGCTGGTTGAGAGACTCAATCCGCGATTCGACCTGTTCCACCGGATCCCGAAGCGCCTTCAGCTCGGCTTTGAACTTCTCCCGGAAGGGCGCCATCTTCGCCTGCAGTTGAGACGATATCTGGTCGGCCTCAAAATGGGATATGACGTGACGGTCGAGCACATCAACCTCGTCCCTGAAGTTCTTCAGGGCGGTTTCCATGATGCTGCAGCGGTTGTCGATCTCTACCATCAGTCCACCCAGGAACTGCTGGTCGGGGTTGTCTCCCTTTCCCATCCCGCGGAAAACCCAGCCGATTCTGAGATAGAACCGACCGAGATCGAGCTGGCTGAAGTGATCGCCCAACTGTTCATCGAAGATCGCCAGATGCAACTTCAGAATGGCCGATTCGCTCGGGTAGCGCGACAGATCGACGGCCTCACCCATCCTCTTGATCACCGAGTCCGCCGTAGCTAACCGGTCAAGATGCTTTTCCTTGACTGTTTTCAGGCGATAGGTTCTGAAGCTCGAGTCGTTTTTCCATTCCTTGAAGCTCTTGGTGAACTCTCGCGAGTAGTAGCAATGGCTGCAAGTGGCCGCGAAGAACGCCAGGGGGTTGTACGCCTGGTAGCGCGGGTAGCGCCACTGTATCTCGGTGGGGCAGAAATCCGTGTCGCGGTCACGCTCTGTGTACGCGCCGACCCGCACAGTTTCAAACTCGTTGACGGTTTTGCAGATAGGGCATTCAACCTTTGTCAGAAGAAACGGACTTTCATTAGCCATGTTTGTCTCCCGTATTCCTTAACTCTTCTGCAGATTCATAAGCGCCAACTCCGCCTCGGATACGGGCAGCACTTTCTTGATCTTGTCGTTGGTGGCTCCGGCCTTCATCATCCCGCGGGCAATCCTGATTATGTCCGCTCTGCTCTGGCGACTTGCGCCGGGCGAATCCGGCCCCCGGTGCGATGTATCACGCGTCCCGGTCGGCCGACCGGTCTCTTGCCCGAACTTCACGAACTGGATACTGCGTTCCGGGGCCGTGGCGGTCCCGATGAGTTCCCGCCCCCCCGCTTCCGTAGCTGTCGTCGCCCGTCGCCTGTGGAACATGGAGAAAACGACAATTGAGAAGGCTCCGGCAGCCAGGTAGCCGATTGTCTCCAGCGCCATATCCATGATGAAACCTGATGAAATCTCCATTTTCATCTTTCCTTTCTCTTCACGCTTTCAGGTCAATGCCGTCCTTGTCGGTGGAATCGGCCGCTTCGGATGCCCCGGTCTGCGGGGATTCGTCGTTGTCCCGGTCGCGGGGCGAATCGTCGCTTTCGTCCGGGGAACGATCATCGTCACCGGTAAGAACCAGGCTGTCAGCCTGATTTTTCCGTCTGGCCTTTTCCTGCTCTTCTTCGGCCTTCTGTTTCAGAGTCTGGCCGTGTTGTTTGCGACCGTTCTCTGGATGTGACCTGACCACCGGCGTAAGATGTTCGTCCGCCGGTGTGTCGAGTCTGTCATGTACGCGTTCGATTTCCTGAGCCATTTTTCACCGCCGCTCCTGTTCCCGCCGCGCTCTCAGCCGGTCAGGGCGAATTTCTCCCTGACCATGCCGCGTAGTTTAGCCACGGCGCGCGTGTGTATCTGTGAAACCCTCGACTCAGAGATGGACATACACTCGCCGATCTCCTTGAGGGTCAGTTCCTCAAAATAGTAGAGCGCAATTACCAGCTTTTCCTGCTCCGTGAGCCGGTCGATTGCCACCACCAGAAACGACTGCAGTTCGCCTTTCTCGATCTCACCGAGAACGGAGTGCACGGACTTGTCTACGACCGTTTCAATCCGCGGCACCTGGCGGTTATCGTCCTCGCGGAAGACGACCTCGTCCAGCGACAGGATACTGGTGCCCGAAACATCGCCCAGAGCACCATACAGCTCGGACACCGAGATTTTCATATGTTTTGCCAGTTCGTTTTTTTCCGGGGGTCGTCCCAACTTGTTTTCCAGAAAGTTATGGGCTCGCTCGATTTCCCGTGACTTAGCCCGCGTCGACCGAGGCACCCAGTCAAGGGACCGCAGTTCGTCTAAGATTGCTCCCCGAATGCGGGGCACGGCGTAGGTCTCAAACTTCACGCCCCGGTCCCGGTCGAAGTTCCGGAAGGCCTCTATTAGTCCGATGACGCCGGTGTTGACGAGATCGGACAGCTCCACCGACCGGGGGAATCCCATCGCCATGCGGGACGCAACGTTACGCACCAGAGGCAGGTACCTGTTGAGCAAGTCTTGCCTGATCTCCGGCGAACTATACTTCTGGTAGCGAGCCCAGTCACGGTCGCTCACATCCCATTTTCTGGCTCGCCCGATCCGATTGGTGCCGTTGCCATTGACAGGGACCATTTTGCTTTTCTTCTTCTCTGGCTTTTTCGGCTCGGCTTTTGTTGTGCTAACCATATGAGTGCTATTCCTCTATTTCGGCCGCAGCCCGGTAATTATTTATTGCCTTTTCCACTATCTTCGGCGCCGATCCGGGAGGTAATCCCAACGCCGACGCCAGCTTTTCGGTCAGTTGCGTCAGTGCCCTAACAGCCGCCGAGTCGGGCTCAAGACTCCCCATTGGTGACTGTGAGGCGACGCTCAGTCGGTAGGACTTGTCCTCCAGCAGGTACCCAAGATATCCTGGTCGCTGCTCCAGGAACTTCTCGGTCAGAGCCGCAAACCTCTGGTAGATGTAAGTGGCCTCGTTTTCCGACTCGGCTCGGTTTATCAGCAGCCGGCAGTCGATTGACCGGTTGGCCGCAAGCAGGGTCTTAAGCAGACCGTAACAGTCGGAAATGGAAGTCAACTCGGGGATTACAACCAGCAGGTCGATATCCGAGGCGTGCGCCATCACCGTGGCCGTTTCGGAAACCCCGGAAGGATGGTCCAGCACGACAACATCGTAGGCGGAGCTGTCCGACCGAAGGCGCTCTATCAGGATGGCTGCTGCGCGGCCGCTAATTCGCTCCGCGGCTTCGGGCGGACGTATCGAAGGCAGCAAATCGAGACGGTCGCTTACAGATGTGACCGTCTCCTCAAGCGTCAATCCCTGATCTGCATACTCTGCAATTCCGAGGTCACAGGCGACATTGGCCAGGATGTGCTGGTTGCCTGTGGTGAAGTCGGCATCGACCAGCAGTACTCGTCTGCCTAAGGAAGCCATGCGCTCGGCGAGATTGAAGCCCAGAATTGTCTTGCCAACGCCACCTTTTCCCGAGAGTAACGAAACCAGCTTCGTCGTGGCCCTTGTCCGGCCCGGGTCGGCTCTGTTTATCATGCGCAGTTTATTCAAGGCCGACCTCCATTCTCAGCAGCGTGCGCGCCACCCGGTCTGGATCCGGCGTTTTCAGGTCGCCGATTCCTCCCGGGGAGTCCGACACCAGCGCGATTTTCCAGCCCGTAGCGCCGGCAACCGCCAGAGCCGACCCAATCCGATCGGTCAGGTCCAGCATGGTCATGGCAATGTGGGTGGGCGCCAGCGGTTCCATCAGCGTCGCCATCGCAAGAGCATCGCTGGACCGCATCAGGCTTGAGAAAACCGCGAACCGATAACCGGGGTCTGACTGGTCAAGCCTGCCGGCCAACTCCCGTCTGCCCTCCTCGTCAGCAGCAAGACCCGGAGTATCGATCAATTGGATTGCATCGGAGACCGGCTCAACCTTGCCGCCCGAATCCACCGACTCGGCAACAGTGGCGCCGAGGACCTCGGCATAGCCGCAAAGCTCATCATAGGCACCTAATTTGCGGTCATCGAGACTGACCAGGGACACCTTCCGCTTTTCCTGGATTACCAGACGCGCCGCTAATTTGCCCATAACAGACGATTTGCCGGACCCGGCCGGGCCGATGAAAGCCACCCGGTCGCCCGGCTGGAAACTCACCGCGGGCGTCATCAGTGACGAGAGATGCTCGACCAAGGCGTTTCTGACCCGGTCTTCGATATTGTCTTCCGCGCCGCCCTGACTCAGGACCGGGCCGAGAACGGAGGAAACAAACTCCTCAGGCAGATCAGCATCGTAGAGCCGATCACAGATTATTCTGACAGCCTCGGGTGTGCCGACGCCGGAAGCGAACGGCCGCTCAGCAGATACAAGCCGATCAAACTTGCGATCAAGTTCATCAAGCCGCTGGTAGATACCGGCCTCTGTCGAACCAGTATCGGCAGGTTCCATCGGCGGCGCTGACCGTACAGAATCTTCCAATAAAGCAGGTCGCCCGGTCTGACTTGCGTCGGGGGTCGAGAGGACTGACGCCTGCCCCACTGTCGGGTTTTCAAGGCAAGCCGTGATCTCCACGCGGGGGCCGCCCAGGCGATCCGTCAGTTGACGGGTTTTCAGGACAATTGCGTCGCCGCCCATTTCCTTGCGCACTGTCTTCAAGGCAGCCGATGCGGATTCCGCCGTGAAAGACTTAATTATCATCTTGTAACCTCACCATTCCTGTGGAAATCAACTCAACATCGGACATGATTTCGTTGTAGGAGACGACGGCCAGACCGCCGTACCGTGCTTCGACCAACCGCCGCAACGCCAGCCGGATGTTGGGCGAGCAGATACAGACGGGACTAACGCCCGTGGTCTGAGTCCGCACCAGTTCCTCGCTGATTTTCTCCAACAGCTTCTCGGCCAGAGCCGGATCGAGCACCAGCATCAGTCCCTGCTTGGTGTTCTGGACGGCTTCGGAGAGTTGCTGCTCGACTGATGGATCTATCGTGAACACATTGATTTTGCCATCCTGATTCTTGTAGAGCTCGGTGATCTGCCGCTTGAGGGCCATGCGGACGTATTCCGTCAGCACGTCGGATTCCTTGGTGATCCCGATGTAGTCGGATATCGTTTCCAGAATCGTTGCCAGATCACGAATCGGAACTCGTTCTCTCAAGAGACCCTGCAGCACTTTCTGCAGTGTGCCCAGAGGCACTACCTCCGGGATAATCGATTCGACCAGGGCCGGGTAATCCTCCTTGAGAGCGTCAACCAGGTGCTGCACATCCTGGCGCGTGAGAAGCTCAGCGGCGACAGTGCGGATCGCCTCGGTCAGGTGCGTGGCGGCCACAGCCGAAGGCTCCACGACAGTGAAGTTCTTGGCCTCGGCCACCTCTCTCAGGTTGGGAATAATCCAGGTGGCCTCCAGACCGAAGGCCGGGTCGCGGGTGGCAAACCCGTCCATCTTCTCCTCCACAAAGCCGGGATTGATTGCCAGAAGATGGTCGACCATGAGTTCGTAGGTGGCCACTTTGATCCCCTTGACCTTGATCTGGTACTGGCTGGGTTTGAGTTGGACGTTGTCCCTGATCCGAACAGGCGGGACGATGATACCCATCTCGGCCGCCAGTTGCTTGCGGATGACCTGGATCCGACTGAGAAGATCCCCACCCTGGCCGGCATCCACAAGAGGGATGAGGCCATAGCCAATCTCGAGTCCTAAGGCATCCACTTTCAGTATATCCTCCGTGCGCTCCTCGGGAACGGCTTTGGCTTTTGCCTTTTCCTGCTTTTCCTCGATAACCGCTGCGGCGGCTCGCTTTTTCGCCTCTGAAGTCACATATCCTATGCCCCCCACGAGCAAACCCAGCAACGCGAAAGTGATGGTTGGCATCCCCGGCAGTAACGCGAAGATGAATAAAACCACAGCCGTGACCATGATTGCGCGCGGCTGGCGGGTGAGTTGACTGGCCATGTCCTTGCCCATGTTGTCCTTCGCGGCAGAACGAGTCACGATGATACCGGAAGCGGTCGAAACCAGAAGGGCCGGAATCTGCGTGACCAGTCCGTCACCGATAGACAGCAGGGAATAAGTGCGGATTGCCTCTTGCAGACTGAGTCCGTTCAGAGCCATGCCGATTACGAAACCGCCGATGATATTGATCAGCGTGATCAGGATTCCGGCAATGGCATCGCCGCGAACAAACTTGGATGCCCCGTCCATAGCTCCGTAGAAGTCGGCCTCGTGGGCGATCTCCTCCCGGCGCTGGCGCGCTTCCTGCTCGCTTACGATCCCGGCGTTGAGATCAGCGTCGATAGCCATCTGTTTGCCCGGCATGGCATCCAGCGTGAACCGGGCGGCTACCTCGGAGATACGCGTGGCCCCCTTGGTAATGACTACGAACTGAATGATGACCAGAATGACGAAGACGATGAAACCGACCACGTAATTGCCCTGGACGACGAAGTTGCCGAAAGAATTGATTACCTCGCCGGCGTAGGCCTGGCCCAAAATCATCCGGGTCGAGGCCACGTTGAGGGCCAGGCGCATAAGAGTCACTATCAGCAACATGCTGGGAAAGACCGAGAGCTCTAAAGGCCGGGTTACGTACAGCGTGGTCAGAAGGACCACCAGTGAAAAGGTGATGTTAAACGCCAGCGCAAAGTCCAGAAGGCCGGTCGGGATGGGAATAACCAGCACACCAATGACAGCTACAACTGCCAGCGACAGGATGATGTCGGAGCGCTTGGAGAGCAACTCGAAGATGCCCTTGGGCTTCTGTTCGGCGGCCATCTTAGCCAATCACCTTTCCTTTGAGACGGTAGACGTGGGCCAACAACTCGGCCACGGCGCGATACAGGTTGGCGGGGATCGTCTCGCCGATGTCGACCATCTTGAACAGCGCCTGCGCCAGCGGTTTGTCCTCGACAACGGGAATACCGTTCTCGCGGGCTATTTGCTTGATTTTCTCGGCGATCAACCGCTGACCCTTGGCAACCACGTAGGGAGCCGTCACCTCTTCAACTTCGTACTTGAGCGCCACGGCTATCTGAGTCGGGTTGGTGACGACCACGTCGGCCAGCGGCACCGCCTGCATCATTCGCCGGCGCGCCATCTCGCGCTGAACCTGGCGAACACGGGCTTTTAGTTGCGGGGAACCCTCGGTGTCCTTGTTCTCCTCCTTCATCTCCTGCTTGGACATGCGGATCGACTTCTCATACTCGTAGCGCTGGTAGAG